>JBBQHD010000045.1:0-19780 GCA_038323665.1 Bdellovibrionales bacterium | reverse complement strand
ACAGGGCTTGAAAGTTTCCCTCGCCAAAACCAAAGTGATTGCGTCTTTGAATCAGCTCAAAAAATATGGGACCGACTAAGTTTTTGGTAAAAATCTGCAGCAAATAGCCTTCTTTATCGCCGTCGATTAGAACTGCATTTTTTTGCACTTCTTTTAAATCTTCTTTGATATAGGGAACTCGGTCCGGCAGCATTTGATAATAACTATTGGGCGGGGCCGACAAAAATTCAATGCGGCTGTCCTTCATCACTTTTAAACTTTTTAAAATATCTTCGGTCAACAATGCCAAATGCTGAATTCCTGAACCTTTGTATTCATCCAAATATTCTTGGATCTGCGATTTTTTATCCAAGGGTTCATTGATGGGCACAGAAAATTTCTGGCAAGGCGAGCGCATTACTTTCGATTCCAAACCAGTCTGCGCACCTTTGATATTGAAATATCTGGTTTCTTTGAAATTAAAAATCTTTTCGTAAAAATCGCACCATTTTTGCATTTCACCGCGCGGAACATTGTTGGTGAAATGATCGACGACGGTAAATCCAAAACCTTCGGGTTTTAAATCTTCTTTGCGGATTTTAAACATGTCTTCATACAAAGTTTTGCGGTTTTGTTCGTCGATAAAATAAATCAGTGAATCGCCGATTCCGTAAATGGCGGGAAAAGGTGTGACCGATTTTTCGGTATCGGATGCTTCGAAGGGTTTTGCTCCGCGTGCGACGGCAGTTTGTAATGCATGCTTGGCATCAAAGACGCGAAATCCTGTCGAGCAAATCGAAGGACCGTGATTGCGCGCAAATCGACAGGCGAAGGCGTTGGGATCATTGTTCAAAATAAAATTGATGTCGGCCTGTCGATATAAGCGCACATCTTTTTCTTTGTGCGAAGCCACTTCTTTAAAGCCCATGCGGCGAAAAAGAATGTCTAAATTATCGTAACCAATTTGATCGGGCGCTGTGTATTCAACGAACTCGACGCCATCAAGACCCACGGGATTCATACTGTCTGCATTTGCCATAGGAACTAGATTCGCAAAACTGATTCATTTTGTAAATGTGAATCAAAGTCGATCACTTGGCGGTCCACTTTGATCGAACTGTGCCCCCATCTTAACAAAAACAGGCCACTTTCTTCGCGTAAACGACTAAGTGCCACATAGGCCTGTCCTGGTTCCCATAATGAGGATAAATCGCACCATAATTGTTCATAAGTAGCGCCCTGACTTTTATGGATCGTCGTGGCGTAAGACAGTCGCACCGGAAATTGGATGGCGGTGGCGATGACTTTTCCATCGGCATCTTGCAGCGAAAAGTTGGATTTTTCGACCGTCACATCGCGGCCATTTTGTTTTTCGATGGTCAGTTGTTCTTTGTCAAAATCCACAACTGTTCCAACCGTGCCATTGACCCAACGTTTTTGCGGATCGTTTTGCACAAAACTGACCTGGCAGCCTTTTTTAATTTGCAGAACTTCTGGCACGAAAGATTTTTTTTCATCGAGATCAGCGAGCGTTCATCGCCCCAGTAAAAAGTTTCGACCTCGAGCAATTCACCGTCGATTTCGTTTAATTTTTTCTGATTGTAAATATCCGCTTGGTTGCGGCGGGGAAACAGTCTGGGGAAATTCGAAACTTCTTCCCATTCGCAAACGCGGCGATTTAAAAGTTCGCAAGCTTCTTCACTTAATTTTCCTAAACGGATCTGGTTTAAAATTTGCGCAAAATATGGGTCTTGAGCGCGCATGGATTGGGTCAAATAACAGATGCGAAACCCCGTTTGATTCCAGACCGGATTGGCAAAGGCCCAATCCTTGCGATTGTCTCGGGAAACCGGGGGCAATTGACAGAAATCGCCGACGGCAATAACGCGGATGCCGCCCCAGGGCAGCGATGATCCGCGGGCTTTCTGCGCCAGTGCTTCGGAAATCATCAGTGCGTCACCGGGGATCATGGAAATTTCGTCGATGATAATGCCTTCGACTTTTTTCAGTCGTTTGGTCAATTTTTTATCGCGCATGCAGCGTTCAAAAGTTGCATCGGTGCCGCCATCCATAATGCCAAGACCAAAAAAACTGTGAAAAGTTCGCCCGCCTAAAAGCACAGCGGCAGCACCCGTCGAGGCCAATGTCGGGAATAAATCGCGGTCCAATTCCTTTTGAAATTCGCGGACCAAATAACTTTTCCCGGTGCCTGCACCCCCGGTCAGGAAAATATTTTCCCCGCTGCGCATGAATTCTAGCGCTTGGGCTTGTTCTTTGCTTAATTCGGAATTGATCATATCAATGTTGTCTCAACTGTTCTTGTTTCAGTGTTCAAGGTTTAGTAGGCTTAAAGGATGTCTGGAAAAGTCTACGTCAACCGCACCATGAATCTCAAAAAAATTCGTTATATCGGCCTTGATATGGATCACACTTTGGTGCGTTACAAAAGCCTTAATTTTGAAGCTTTGTCGCATGCATTGATGCTGCCCAAATTGCGCAAAAAGGGCTATCCGGCGGTGATCGATAATCTGAAATTCGACCCGGATTTCGCCATTCGCGGACTTGTGATCGACCGCGCCAAGGGGAATTTGCTGAAACTCAATCGCTATACCGCCATCCGGTCGGCTTCGCATGGCTTAAAACCATTGGATTATAAACTTCAGCAAAAAATTTACCACAGCACTTATATTGATCTGTCGTCAGATGAGTTTATGGCGATTGATACATTTTTTTCCTATTCAATGGCGGTTTTATTTTCGCAGTTAGTGGAATTAAAAGATAAAAATCCGACTTTAAGTTTCCCCGATTATGCAACTTTGGCCGATGATTGCTTGCTGGCCGTGGATGAAGCCCACCGCGATGGCAGTTTGAAAGACACTGTTAAACGCGAACTAGATCATTACATCATCAAAGACGAACAAGTCGTGCGCGGTTTAGAAAAATTTAAAAAACACGGTAAGAAAATTTTTATTCTGACCAATTCCGATTTTGCTTACAGTAAATTGTTATTGGATTATTGCATCAATCCATTTCTAAAAGATCACGAATCCTGGGCCGAGCTGTTTGAATACGTCATCACCTTTGCGCAAAAACCAAAGTTTTTTTACGAAAGCGCACGGTTTTTAAAAGTAAATTCCAAAGATGGATCGATGACCAACTACGATGGCCCTTTGCAGCCGGGAATTTATCAGGGCGGCAATGCCAAGCAGTTCACTACGAATTTGGGCTTAAGCGGAGACGACATTTTATATATCGGCGATCATATTTACGGCGATATTTTGCGTTTGAAAAAGGACTGCAACTGGAGAACCGCCATGGTGCTCGAGGAAATGGAAGACGAAATCAAACGCATCCATAAATCCGAACCATTGACTGCAGAAATCGACCAGCTGATGAAGAAAAAAGAACCCCTGGAAGACAAATTAACCGAACTAATGACCGACCGAGTGGGAACCAATTTGACCCACGATCCAAAAATCGATGACCTGCAAAAAAAGATTTCTGAAGTCGATACGCAAATTAGTTTGCTGATTAAAAAACAACAAGCTTTGTTTAATCCAAATTGGGGACAGTTGATGCGCGCAGGAAATGAAGAAAGTTATTTGGCCTATCAGGTCGAACGTTATGCCTGTGTTTATATGTCGGAACTGTGTGATCTGTTGGAAAATTCCCCCCGCACCTATTTCCGCGCCCCGCGCCGACCACTGGCGCACGAGATTGCGGATTAAAATTTTGTTTTGCTAAGAACCGATTCATGCGATGACGCAACGATGCTGCCGGCGCAGAAGTAAATTAAACTTAAATTAGTTTAATTTACTTCTGGGTAAAACCTAGCGTCTCAAATTCTCTCGAACCTTACAGGTCATTTTGTCTGCGAAGCACCCGCTCCCTTAGAACTAGAATACGAGCCCGCGCTATAAGATCCCCCTTGAGGCGTGAACCGCGGGCCCGCGTAAAACATAGAAATTATCCCTGTTGCTGAGGGCCACTTTTTTCAATTGTGCAATTAGTGCGCCCAGAATTTTTTGTGCTGGCCTTTGGATCTTTGGGAGCATGCTGATCCCTTTGCGATGTTTGAGAATTTTTAGAAGCATCTATTTTTGTGGCGGATTTTTTTTCCATATATTTTCTCCTTATTTTAGAAATGTAACTAAATAAAGAGGCAAGACTTATACCAATGAAGTGGCTTGGTTTTTATGAATTGAGCATTGGAACGAACATAAGATTCGGAAAAGTTGCCCCGCCGCGCCTTAACAGAGGGGGATAATTTACTTTAATTAATCTCTAGAAAACTATTTTAAGGACTGATTTAAATAAAAATTCTATTTAGATGTTGGAACTTCACAGACTCAAAATTTCCCAACTTCTTGAATCAAAATCAAATAATCGTTTTTCCCGGTTTGTTCCAGCACTCCCCAAAATCCTGCAGCGCGAATCTTTCTGGCGTAGAATTTAGATTTTTGCTGAATTTCGCAACCCAGACGGGCAAATCCTGCGTGGTCTTGAGACTGGGTATCGCACTGAACACTTTCTTTGTCATTTAATGGCGCAATCGAAATAAACAAAACTTTGTTTTGCACATCAACATCTTGAATCCAAGCCGCAGGATTTTCTTTTAAGGCAGCGTGGGTCCACGGCAACCAACTTTGCACCAAAATTTTTTCTGTAAACAAATTACTTTCAACTTTGCTTTTCAAGGCTTGCCAATCATCCTGCAAAGAAAAGTTTGCTCCTTCTTGAAATCCATTTTTAGGATCCCAGGATTTACTTTGCAAATCAGTTTGAATGGCTTGCACCAGATCCTCGGAAATCTTGGATTGCGGCCAAGCACCTAGCAGGATCATCGAGCTTTGCTGGATTTCTTGGGCAAGGCGCTGGTCGATCAGCTGCGCCCAGTCGGACAGATTATCCAGCCGGCTTAGTTTCACCAGTGATAGATTTCTCGGATTGATTCCAAACGTGAAAATCACCGTAATTCCTGCCAAAACTAGACTTATTAGGAATCCAAAATACAACTTTTTGCCCATTCCCTAAGAACATATTGAACCCCCGTGCGAATTCAATTACAAAATAGAACAAAGACTAACGTCTTTAACAAACGGACTTGATCACCAAAAGGGACAGGTACCACATGGATCGAAAAAAACATCAGCCGCTGATCATTGGCAAAGGCCGATTGGCCAAACATATTTGTCATTATCTGAATCTTAAAAACACCGAATCATTTAAATGGAATCGCAGCCTAAGCGATGAACAGTTGGAAAAAAGCATTTCCCAGTGTTCGATCATTTATTTGGCCATTTCGGATTCCAGCTTATACAGTTTTTTCAAAGAAAAACTGCAGCCCATTCTGCTGAAACACAATTCGCAGCAAGCTGTTGTGCATTTTTCGGGGGCTTTGCATTTACCCCCGATGATTGCCGCCCATCCTTTGATGAGCTTTCCCAAAGAACTTTATGATTTAAGTTTTTACGAAAAAATTCATTTCAGTCTGACTGGCTCCCAGAATTTAAAAGAAATATTTCCATCTTTCGAAAATAGTTTTTCAATTTTACCAGCCGAAGAAAAACCCCTTTACCACGCCTTGTGTGTGATGGGTGGAAATTTTCCACAAATGCTATGGAATTTTACCGAAGCACAATTGGAACAATTAAAAATTCCTGCGGCAGCAATTGAAAATTATTTTTCTGCCATTTTAGAAAATTATAAAAATTTAAAACAACATGCCATCACTGGGCCCTTGGTGCGCAAGGACCGCGAAACCATGCAAAAAAATATGTCGGCACTGGAAACTTTCTTGCCTTGGAAAAAGGTTTATCAATCTTTCACCGAGGTAAATCGATGACCACACTTGAATTTCAGGAAAAGAAAAGACTTAAAAAGAAAATCTCGATGTTGACCTGTTACGATTCATCTTTTGCGCAAATTCTGAATGAATCTTTGGTCGACGCGCTTTTGGTCGGAGATTCCGCCGCCATGGTCATGCACGGTTTTAACACCACCATTCCTGCAACTTTGGAAATGATGGTCTTGCACACGGCGGCTGTTGCCAGATCTTGTCCTAAAAAATTAATTGTGGCCGATCTTCCTTTTATGAGTTTTCGCAAAGATTTAAAATCCAATGTCGAAGCCGCTGACAGCCTGATGCGTGCCGGAGCACACGCCGTAAAATTAGAAGGCGTATTGGGAAATGAAACTTTGATTGAACATTTAGTGCAATCCGGAGTTCCTGTGATGGGACATCTGGGGCTGACGCCACAGTTTGTGAATGTTTTGGGCGGGTTCAAAGTTCAAGGCCGCGATGAGCAAGCTCAGGTTTTAATTTATGGCCAAGCACAAAAGCTGCAACAACTGGGTGCTTTTTCTGTGGTGCTGGAATGCGTTCCAGCTTTTCTGGCTAAGAAAATTTCTGAAAATTTAAATATACCTGTGATTGGCATTGGTGCAGGTCTTGATGTCGATGGGCAGATTTTGGTTTTGCATGATGTCTTGGGATTTTCCAAAACTTTCCGACCGAAATTTGTGCGAAAATATTTCGATGCCTATGAAAATTTCGGGAAAATCTTTGATCAGTTTCACAAAGATGTCGAAGACGGCCAATTCCCCAATGAATCCGAAAGTTTTACCAAATGAAAATAGCCGATTCAATTTTTGAACTTTTGCGATTGCGATCCGAACTGGACAAGTCCATCGGATTTGTTCCCACCATGGGTGCTTTGCACGAAGGACATGCCGAATTGCTAAGACGTTCTAAAGCAGAAAATAAAACCACCATTTTAAGTGTATTCGTAAATCCGACTCAGTTTAATGATCCCAAAGATTTTGAAAAATACCCCAACACTTTGGCCGCGGATACAGCTTTGGCTGAAAAAAATGGCGTGGATATTTTGTGGCTGCCCAGAAAAGAAGAACTTTATAATGATAAATACCGATTTCGTATTTCTGAAAATGATTTCAGTCATCTTTTGGAAGGCCGCGCCAGACCTGGGCACTTTGATGGAGTTCTGACTGTGGTGCTGAAACTTTTTCAAGTTGTTAAACCTGATCGGGCCTATTTCGGGGAAAAAGATTATCAGCAGATGGAATTGATCCGCGATATGACCGAAAGTTTTTTTCTGCCCATCGAAATTGTGGCTGTGCCCACGGTGCGGGATCAATCTGGTCTTGCCTTAAGTTCCCGCAACCAACGTTTAAGTCCAGAGGCTGTGCAAGAAGCCGCAAAACTTTACCAAACCCTAAATTTAAAAATCACTTCTGCCGAAGCCACCATGCGCCTGCAGGAACTTGGATTTAAAGTAGATTATGTCAAAGATTATAACAAGCGTCGTTATGCTGCGGTTTTTTTGGAAGATGTAAGGCTGATTGATAATGTCGAACTGTAAAAAAATTCTTATTTTAATGAGTGGATCGATTGCTTGTTACAAAGCTTGCGATGCCATTTCGAAATTAAAACAGCGCGGTTTCGATATTCAGATTGCGGCAAGTGCTGGTGCTTTAAAATTTATTGGCGAAGCAACTTTGGAAGGTTTAACTGGAAAACCAGTTTTGACCGATACCTTTGCGCAAGGTTCCGCGATGGAACACATTCATGCGGTTCGTTGGGCCGATTTAATTTTGGTGATGCCCGCAACGGCGAATTTATTAAATCAATTTGCTGCGGGACTTGCTGGGGATTTTTTAGGAACTCTGTTTTTGGCTCATGATTTTAAAAAACCATTTTGGCTGGCACCCGCCATGAATCAAGCCATGTGGAATCATCCAGCCACGCAGAAATCTTTGCAGCAATTAAAGGCCTGGGGCTGCGAAATCATTGCACCAGCCGAAGGACATTTGGCCTGTGGAGAATACGGTGACGGCCGCCTGATCGAACCCGCCGATATTGTCGAACGCGTTCACAAACTTTTTAAGGCAAGCAAAAATCCCCAGCCAGTCAAAGTTTTAATTACTGCTGGTGGCACCGAAGAACCCATCGATGGGGTCAGAAAGATCACCAATATCAGCACCGGCCGCACCGCTTTGGAAATTGCAGATTTGTTGGCGAAAAATTCTTGCGACGTCCATGTTTTGAAATCTGTCAGTGCGATTTCGTTGACAGGTGATTTTTCAGAAAAAACTTTTCAAACTTATCAGCAGTTGCAGGATCTTTTAAAAGATAAATTAGAAAATGAAAAATGGGATTTTATTATTCACGCAGCCGCAGTTTCTGATTTCAAAATTGATTCTATCGAAGTGAATGATGAAAAGCTTCCGCAGTCAGTGCCAAAAATACCTTCTGCTGATAAATTAGATTTGCATCTTACCAAATACCCAAAACTTCTGAATCAACTAAAGATCTGGAGCCAGAATAAAAATGCTCAGGTGATTTCATTCAAACTAAGTTCAGCCGATTTCTATGAACAGCAAAAGACAGAATCGGCCGCGCAATTTGCATCCAGTGATTGGGTGATCAGCAATGCGCAAAAAGATCTTGCCGAAAAAGGTCCAGGCCGAAACTTTCGTGTTTTTTCCAAAGATTCTGAAATCCAATTGCAAGGTTTAGAAAATTTAAAACATTTTATTTTAGAAAAAATTATTTTTAATCGAGGCGACCATGCTGCTGACTCTTGATGTCGGAAACAGCCAGATCTTTGCTGGAGTTTTTGAAAACGAAAAACTGAAACTGACGTTTCGGAAAAATTCCAAACAAAGTTCATCTTCGGATGAAATTGGAACTTTTCTGCGCGCGGCACTTCGCGAAAATGGATTTAATCCTGAAAAAATAAAACAAATTTCCGTTTGTTCTGTAGTGCCCGAGGTTGTTTATTCTTTGCGCGGTGCTTGCCAGAAATATTTTAATATTACGCCATTTTTTCTGCAGGCTGGTGCTAAAACTGGTTTGCAGATTAAATACCGCAACCCCATCGAAGTCGGCGCCGACCGCATTGCCAATTCAATTGCTGCGATCAAAAAATTCCCCAATGAAAATTTAATTATTATTGATTTGGGAACCGCGACGACTTTTTGTGCCCTTACTAAAAACCGAGAGTATCTGGGCGGGGTCATTATTGCGGGAATTCGTATTTCCATGGAATCCTTAGAATTAAAAACAGCTAAACTGCCCAGCGTTGAAATCACCCACATGAGCGAAGCCCTGGGTCGTGGCACTATTGAAAGCATCCAATCTGGTTTGTATTTTGGCCATTTAGGCCAGATCCGCGAAATTTCCCGCAAGCTGGCAGAGGAATGTTTTCCCAATGAGAAATTTCAAGTTATTGGCACCGGAGGATTTGCTCAACTTTACGAAAAAGAAAAAATATTTTCAGTCATCATCACCGATTTAGTTTTACAGGGTTTATTGCAAGCGTGGAAATTAAATGCAGCCACATTAATAGAGGACAAACATGTTGATCGAGATGCTTAAAGCCAAAATTCACCGAGCGACCGTTACCGAAGCCGATCTAAGTTACGAAGGATCCATTTCCTTAAGCCCAGACTTAATTGCTGAATCTGGATTTTTGCTTAACCAAAAAGTGTATATTTATAACTGCAATAATGGCGCAAGATTTTCGACCTATGTGATTCAGGGTCGTGATGGTCAAGTTTGTTTAAATGGAGCTGCCGCACGCTTGGTGCAAAAAGGCGATGTTGTGATTATCTGCGCTTATGCTCAGTTTACTGAAGCCGAAGCGCAGCTGCATAAACCCACCGTAGTCTTCGTGAATAACAAAAATCAAATCAAAGAAATCCGCTCGGAAATAAATGGCCACAGTGAAATTGGGATTTAAATAATCAAGTGCTGTGAAATAATCTAAAGCGCCAGCTTGGGCATAGTTTTAATCAACATTTTTTGTTCAGCCATGGACGGTGGCGATAAAAAATCTTTGTGGACCGAGCGAATTAAAATTACAGCTTGGGCCGTAATTTTTCTTCCCTTTGCCGTAATGGTGACATGCTGGGCACGTCGATCCGCAGCCACCACTGTTCGTTGAATCAGTTTTCTTTCCTGCAGTTCATCCAAAAGTTTGACCATGGTGGCCTTGTCGATGCCCATTTGATCGCCCAAGGTTTTTTGCGTTACCGGCGGCGAGTCTTTTAAAATATGCAAGATTCCATAATGTGGACTGATCAATCCATGTTTTTTTAATGCTTCGTCCATTTGAAAACGCATTCGCAAAGCAGATTTATACAAACAATAACCAAAAAATTCTTTCAAGCGCGGATGCACCTTGATTTCATTACTAGAAATCGCGGCAATCGTATGCACTGATGTTTGGGTTGCCAAAATAAACCTTTCACATAAACTTATCGAAAAAATAACCAGAGCCTTTAAATAGAGCACTTTTCTGGCAATATCAACTGTCTAGTTTATTTCAAACCAAATTGGGTAGTGATCCGAACTAGTTACTGCCGACAATAGATAGGCTTTTTTCAGATCGACCCCGCGATAGAAAGCATGATCCAACTTCAAGACACGCGGATCGGTTGGAAAGCCAGCTTCCTGCATTCCCAATTTTGCGCGGATATAGTTTAAATAATTTTGGCGCATGGGGCTCCAGGTATTGAAGTCCCCCGCGATGACCAAAGGTCCTTTGTAATCGCGAACCAAATCATACAATTGATCGACGTGCGTTTTAAAATCGAAGAAAACATTAAAATTCATGGCGTGAATCGTAACGACTTTTAGGCTTTGGCCATTTTTCCAAGGCAGATCCATCCATCCAATCATTTTCGGAGTATTGCTGAAAGGTTCCTGCGCCGAGCTGCGCAGCCACCCACTGTTGATCTGCTGAATTCGGCTGGCCAACATCACACCGGCCTCAAAGCCATTATGAGCAAATGCTGCAAACATATCGAAAAGAAATCCCGGCAAAGCTTTTAAAGTTTCGCGAAAAATAGGAAGGTCTTCGTATTCTTGAATCATGGAAACATCTGCATACTGCGATAGTTTTAAAAAATCTTTCTGCCAGACTTCTTGTTGAGTTTCCTTTTGAATATTCCATAGCAATATTCTTAGCGGACGATCGACCGCTTGTTTGCTTTCGGCCTTACCATAAGTTTTATAAACTTGGTTATTAGCTGGAACTGTATAAGTCGCAAAGGACGCCGATGTCAGCAGTAAGCTGCTGAAAATAAATCCATATATTTTCATTATTCCCCCCTCAGAGAATAACTTAGAAGGCTAATCGAAAAATTTTAAAAATATATAAAAATATTTAGAAAGCGCAATGCGCCAGCCGGCTGGGCAAACGATGGCCAAGTTTTTCCTCCATAACAGGAACTAAACTGATTAGTTTTTTTAAATCGATTCCTGTTTTGATGCCTAAACCTTCAAATAGATAAACCACTTCTTCTAACGCAACATTACCAGACGAGCCTGGCGCATAGGGACAACCGCCGATTCCGCCAAGGCTTGCGTCAAAAACTTGAATGCCCAATTGATACGACGCCAATATATTGGCCAGTGCCTGGCCCCGAGTATCGTGGAAATGCCCAGCCAGTTTTTTAACTGGAATTTTCTTTTTAAGCTTTTTAAACAAAGACTGCACCTGATAAATCTGGCCAATGCCGATGGTGTCACCGATGGAAACTTCGAAGGCCCCCATTTTATAAAGACGTTCTGCGACCTCTAATACTTTTTTTTCTGAAATTTTTCCTTCGAAGGGACAACCTAAACAACAGCTGACGTAAGCTCGAACCCTGGTTTTATTTTTTTTTGCAGCGGCAAAAACGGGGGCGAATCGGGCAAAGCTTTCTGCAATCGAGCAATTGATATTTTTTTGTGCGAAGGTTTCGCTGACTGAAGTAAAAACTGCGATTTCAGAGGGTTTTAATTTTTGCGCCTGTTCATAGCCATAGGTATTTGGAACCAAAACTGATTCTTGGATTTTGGAAAATTGTTTTTTTGATTTAATCATTTCCAACAACTGGCCCGTTCCCTGCATTTGTGGAACCTTATCGGCACGCACAAAAGAGCCCACTTCGATCCGGGTAATTCCTGCTGCCGCAATGCCTTCGAACAATTCGTAACGATCGACCACGGATAAAGTTGTCTTTTCGTTTTGCAAACCATCGCGCAAAGACACATCCACCAAAGTTATTTTAGATTTCATTTTTGAACCTTTACCAAAGCAAGTTCTTGTCCCAAGGAAACCGAATCCGCAACTTTGCAGGAAATCTTTTCGATCACTCCTGTTATTTCAGATTTTAAATTGTACTCCATCTTCATGGCTTCCATAACAATCAGGGTATCCCCTTCGACAACCCTATCGCCAGTTTTTTTAAGCAGCCTTGTAATTCGTCCAGGCATCGGCGCTGAAATCGACCCACTGCCCGAGGACTGAGTTTTCTTTTTTCTTTTAAACCCAGATTCAGGATTTTCGATGCAATAAGTTTTTCCATTGAGGTAAACCCAAGTATTGGTTCCGACTTTTTGAACTTCGCCTTTCCATTCCTGGCCCAATTCATTAAAACGAAATTTCATAAATGCTCCGGAAACTGGCGCCAAGCACTGTGCCAGGGCGAAGCTATGGTGCTTGTGGTCTGTTGGTTTGCTGCTGCACCGACCAGTTGAGCCACTTTGGCTAAAATTATTTTTTCATCTTCGGAAACTTTTTGTGGTGGCAAACCTTTGGGGAAATAGGATTCGATAAATCGAGTCGTCATTTTTCCGCTGGTAAACTCGTTGTGGTTTAAAATTTCTATTAGGTAAGGAATATTGGTATGGACTCCGAAGATGATGCTGCCTTTCAAAGTTTCCACCATGCGCTTGATTGCAGACGCGCGATTTTCATCGGTCACAATAATTTTGGCTATCATCGAGTCATAATAGGACGTGATGGTATCGCCTTCTTCAAATCCATATTCAAAACGACGGCCTGGGCCGTCGGGGAAAACAATTTTTCCCAGCCGACCGATGCTGGGCAAGCCTTCTTGATAAGGATTTTCGGCATAAATTCGACATTCAATCGAATGGCCCTGCGGCAAACGAATTTGCGAATCTTGTAAAATAAAATCATTTTGCGCAGTTAAAATTTGTGCTTTGACCAGATCGATGCCCATTACATTTTCTGTAACTGGGTGTTCGACTTGCAAACGGGTATTCATTTCCATTAAATAAAATTTTCCATCCTGCAGTAGGAATTCGACGGTGCCAGCGCCGCGATAACCGCTGCTTTGCACCAAGGCCACCGCAGTTTCTGACATCTTTTTTCTTAGCTCGATTGATAACGATGGCGATAAGGCTTCTTCGATTATTTTTTGATGTCTGCGCTGGATGGAACATTCCCGGTCGCCAAAGTGATGAACTTTTCCGGTTGAATCCGCAAAAATTTGAAACTCAATGTGCTTTGCATGATCCAGATATTTTTCTAAAAAGATGCGCGATGAACCAAAGGCCGACTGTGCTTCGGTTTTCGCTGACTGCAATAATTCTGCGGCCTCGTCTTTGGAATGGAGTAACTTCATTCCCCGTCCGCCGCCGCCAGCGGCAGCTTTGGCAATAACGGGATAGCCGATTTTTTCTGCCTCTTGCAAAAGTTGCGGCAAACTTTGATCTTCGCCTTGGTAACTTGGAACCATGGAAATTTTTAATTGCTGAGCAATTTTTTTTAAATAAATTTTATCGCCCAATTCGCGGATGCATTTACCCGAGGGCCCAACGAAAATTATTCCATTTTTTTCGCAAGCGTCAGCAAAATCAGCATTTTCGCTTAAAAAACCAAAACCTGGATGAATAGCATCAGCCCCACTTGCCATTGCACCTTGAATTTGTGCGGCTATATTTAAATAACTTTCGCTGATGGGCGCAGGACCAATACATATCCGGTGATCGGCCAGGCGATAAGCGCGCGTCTGCATGTCGACTTCGGAATGCAGCAAAATACTTTCGATATTTAATTCCTGGCAGGCGCGAATAATGCGAACAGCAACTTCGCCACGATTTGCGATAGCAAGCCGGCGGATTTTTTTTGCAATCATTTTTTAGGCCCTGCTTTTTTCCAGCTGGGCTTGCGCTTTTCAAGAAAACTTTTTAACCCTTCTTGGCCTTCGGCACTGACGCGCAGTTTTGCAATCAGTTCTGTCGTGCGGGCGGTGATGGTTTCATTTTGCAACAGCGACATTTCTAAAATTAACTTTTTAGTTTCTGCGACTGCTTCGGGTCCGCATTCCAAAAAGGCTTGGATCCATTGGGCCAAAGAATTTTCGAAATTATTTTCACAAATTTCGTGAACCAAACCCGAAGCCTGCGCCTGTTGACTGGAAAAGACTTTTCCCGAAATTGCGTAGGGTATTAAATGTCCCGCATCGATCTTGGCCAGCAAAAATGGACTGATCACTGCGGGTGCGATACCCAATTTGACTTCGCTTAAACAAAATTTTGTTTTCTTTTCCGCAATCACCACGTCGCAAACTGACAGCAAACCTACGGCCCCGCCAAAGGCAGCCCCTTGAACGCAACCAATCACGGCGGCTTTGCATTGGCTGATTTTAAAAAACATTTCGCGCAATTTCAGCGAATCTTGCAAATTTTCTGAAAACTTAAACTGCGCCATGGATTGCATCCAAGCTAGATCTGCGCCTGCGCAAAAAACATCGCCAGCACCGTTTAAAACCACCACGCGAATGTGTGGCGGAATTTTGGCGAAGGCTTGCGTGATTTCAGCAATCATTTCTGGGTTCAGTGCGTTTTTTACTTCGGGTCTGTTCAGGCATATTTCTAAAACTTCATTTTTTTCTGAAACTTGAATGGTTTTCATCATCACATCCTAAACACGCCGGTGCGGCGGGTTTCCCAGGCTTTGTTTAAGGACGCAGAAATTCCCAAGGCCAGAACTCGGCGCGTTTGCGCGGGATCGATAATGCCGTCATCCCAAAGACGGGCTGTGGAAAAATATGCCGAGCCTTCTTTTTCGTATTTTTCTAAAATTGGAGTTTTAAATTTTTTCTCGTCTTCGGCTGTTAATTTTCCTTTGGCTTGATCTTGTTTAACTGTCCACAAAACATTGGCAGCCTGTTCCCCGCCCATTACGGAAATTTTTGCTTGCGGCCACATCCACAATTGGCGTGGTTGAAATGCTCGCCCGCACATGCCGTAATTTCCTGCACCGTAAGATCCACCGATGACCACAGTAAATTTCGGCACAACGGCGTTCGAAACCGCCGTCACCATTTTTGCCCCGTGTTTGGCAATGCCTTCGTTTTCATATTTTTTTCCGACCATAAATCCGGTGATATTTTGCAAAAAGATCAGTGGAATCGCGCGCTGTTCACACAGTTCGATAAAATGCGCGCCTTTTAATGCGCTTTCTGAAAATAGTACTCCGTTATTGGCTAAAATTCCCACTGGGTATCCCCAAATATGGGCAAAGCCTGTTACCAAAGTGCTGCCATACATGGATTTAAATTCATGAAATTTACTGCCATCTACAATGCGCGCAATAATTTCACGCACATCGTAAGATTTTTTTGTATCCACCGGAATAATTCCGTAAAGATCGCTGGCATCATACAAAGGTTCTTCTATCGAAATTTGTTTAATGCTTTGTCTGAAACTGCGATTTAAATTTTTGACAATGGATCTTGCAATCAACAATGCTTCTTCTTCATCTTCGGCCATATGATCTACGACGCCACTTAAACTTGCATGTGCAAAGGCACCACCCAATTCTTCACTGGTGACGATTTCTCCGGTTGCAGCTTTGACCAAGGGGGGTCCACCCAAGAAAATACTGCCATTGCCTTTGACGATAACGTTTTCATCGCTCATCGCTGGAACATAAGCGCCACCTGCGGTGCAGGATCCCAGCACCACTGAAATTTGTGGAATATTTTCTGATGACATGCGCGCCTGATTATAAAAAATTCGACCGAAATGATCGCGATCGGGAAATACTTCTGCTTGCATAGGTAGAAAGGCGCCACCACTGTCGACCAAGTAAATACAGGGCAAGCCATTTTCCAAAGCAATTTCTTGTGCTCGTAAATGCTTTTTTGCCGTCATGGGGAAATAAGTTCCACCTTTGACCGTTGCATCGTTGGCCACGATCACGCACTGAGTTCCCTCGATCACACCAATGCCGGTAACCACACCCGCGCCGGGGGCTTGTCCTTCGTAGATTTCCCAAGCCGCAAGCTGAGAAAATTCTAAAAATGCAGAACCTGGATCCACTAAAAGCTGAATGCGTTCATGCGCCAGCAATTTAGCTTTTTGTTTTTGTTTTTGCTGTGCCTCTAATCCGCCGCCCAATTGCACTTGCGTGATTCTTTGCTGCAATTCTGCTAAATGTTTTTTCATGGCCGTTGCATTCAGCTTAAACTCGGCACTGTTTGAATCTATTTTGGTTTCAATTGACGTCAAGCTTGGCACTCCCTAATAGTTCTTTGCGCTGCAAATTCAAGGTCACGGAAATTTCACCCAACTTTTTTTCAAAATGATCATGCAAGGTAATCAGATGTTGGGCTTCCGCAGTCGAATTTTGTCGCAACAAAGAAAATAAACTTTCCAAATACGAGTCTGTGATTTCGCAGCGCAAACGCAAGGTTTTTAAATCGGGCGGAAAAGGTTTAAAAAATTGCACTTGTGCAGTTAAAATTTCTTCGCCCAAAGTTCCCAGCTGATCTTGCCGCACCCATAATAGATGAACCGCCTCAAAAGCCGCCAACATTGCAACGCCCTCGGCATCGCCGGCCACAGTTACGGCAATTTCAATTTTTCGATCCGACCAGCTGCTAATTCGCAATCCTAGTGCCGAAGCAGCTGGACGAAAAAATCTTAACAGCCAAGATACAGACGTTTGGACAGGTCTAGGTGCAGTTTTCTCTAGTGATTCGAACCAGTCCCGCAGCATTGCTGTTGCCAATTGTTTTTTAGTCATGAGATTATTTTTAACTGAGTAGACATAATTTGCGAAAGATGTGTTTTGAATAACCCATCACGTTATTCATCTAGATCGATCGCCGGAGGCACCATGAACCGAATCTTAGCACTTATCTTTTTCGCTGGGGCCCTTTATTGGACTTGGACGCTGATTCACAGCTCTAGCGATGTCGGTGTCGAAGTGCACGCCGGGTTACAAAAAGAATTGGCTGGGCTGATCCAAAACGTTCTAGAGAAAAAACGCCCGCGAGCCTCGCAGTTCCAACTGCAAAAAATTTATACAGAAACCATCGATAAAAACAAAGTGAAAGCCAACTTTGCTTATTCTTATCAGGAAAAAAGCGATCGTTCGGATACTTGGAATCAAAAAGTCGAAGGCACCGCGGTTCTTTACAAACAACCATCGCCAGATCCCAACGTCAGCCGCTGGATTGTTCAAGAAGTTAAAACTGTGACGGATCAAGTGGAATTCCAAGAAGGTTCCACCATTTCACCCAATAAAAAAGACCCCGAAGAAGACGTAGACTAAGTCCAAGTCTTGTTTATAAAATCAATATTCGAGGAGATTCACCATGATTTCTACGTTTTTAGTAGGAGCTTTAATGTCTTCATCTTTTGCTGCGACCGATGCGGTTCCCAAAATTCCTTTGCGCGAGTTTTTTAAAAACCCTGCGATCACTGGATTTCAATTGTCACCCGATGGAAAAAAACTGGCTTATTTAAAACCTTGGGAAAATCGTTTGAATTTATTCATGCGGGAAATTAATTCCACCGAAGAAACTCGGCTGACCAGTTTAAAAGACCGCGACTTGGCGGGATTTTTTTGGAAAGGCAACAGCTATATCCTTTACAGCAGGGATTTCGGCGGCGATGAAAATTTCCATATTTTTTCTTTGGATTTGAAAACCAAAAAAGAAACCGACCTGACCCCTTGGCCCAAAGTGCGTGCATCGATCGAAGACGATCTAGAAGACATCAGCGCCGATGAAATTTTACTTAGTCACAATCAAAAAAATGCCGAAGTCTTTGATGTCTATCGTTACAATTTAAAAACCGGGAAATCCAAAATCATTGCTCAGAACAATGGAAAAATTGTTGGCTGGATGACGGATCACAAAGGCAAACTGCGTTTGGCGGTTGAAACCGACGGAGTCAACCAAACCATTCTTTACCGCGACACCGAGGCACAGAAATTTGCGCCCTTAATGAAAACCAGTTTTAAGGAATCTTTTTCTCCGGTTTTATTTACCTTTGATAATAAAAATCTTTATGTTTTATCCAATATCAATCGCGATAAAATTTCTTTTGTCGAATACGATTTAAAAGCAAAAAAAGAATCCCACATACTGTATCAAAACCCCAGTTATGATATCTCGGGATTTGGTTATTCTAAAAAACGCAAGGTTTTGACTCGCGTTAGTTACAGCTCGTGGAAAAATCAGTCCGTGTTTTTTGATACCGAGGCTGAACAGATTTACCAAAAATTAGCAGATCTATTGCCCAACCGCGAAGTCCGCGCCGTTTCACAAAGCAAAGATGAACAGACTTGGATCGTGCGAACTTTTACCGATAAATCCAAGGGTGCGTTTTATATTTATGATGTAAAAAAAAATGCGCTGACTGAACTTGCGCAATTGTCAGAAAATTTACCAGAAAAATATATGGCTGATATGAAACCCATCGAATACACCAGCCGCGATGGTTTGAAAATCGAAGGCTATTTAACTTTGCCTGTGGGTATTCCTGCAAAAAAACTTCCGGTTATCGTAAATCCTCATGGCGGGCCATGGGTTCGCGATCATTGGGGGTTTAATTCTGAAGCACAGTGGTTGGCCAATCGTGGATATGCGGTTTTGCAAATGAACTACCGTGGGTCGACGGGATACGGAAAAGCATTTTGGCAGTCTAGTTTTAAACAATGGGGCCGCAAAATGCAGGACGATATTACCGACGGAGTCCAGTGGTTGATTGCTCAAGGAATTGCGAATCCCAAAAAAGTGGGGATATACGGCGGCAGTTACGGAGGATACGCAACCTTGGCAGGCCTTGCGTTTACACCAGATGTTTACGCAGTCGGTGTCGACTATGTCGGAGTATCTAATTTATTTACTTTTCTGACCACCATTCCACCTTATTGGAAACCCATGCTGGACCAGATGTATGAAATGGTTGGCCATCCTGAAAAAGATAAAGATTTGCTGACGGCCGCTTCGCCGGTTTTCCATGTCGATCAAATCCGCGCGCCCTTGTTGATTGCTCAGGGTGCAAAAGATCCTCGGGTCAACAAAGCCGAATCCGATCAAATAGTGGAAGCATTAAGAAAACGCAAAATTGAAGTTCCCTATTTGGTCAAAGAAAACGAAGGCCACGGATTTCACAACGAAGAAAATCGTTTTGATTTCTATGAAACTATGGAGAAATTTTTAGATAAACATTTGAAGTAGGCTTAGTAGAGTTTCTCACAAATAAGTTGCGAGGAGGGCTTCGTTTCCAGAGCTTCATTCGCGACTTCGGTATGCTGTCGGAATCCGTTGGGGCTGTGAGTAAGTTCTCGGTTTAATAATCCCATTACTTCGCTATCAGTAATTCCCATTAATTTTAAGGCTGCGGCAAAGGGCACACCTGACCCAAATATTAATCCTTCATTCTTGCGCATCAGCGATCGAAGTAAATTTACTGTTTCTGGATCTCGCGCGCCAAGGCGTCCAAGAGCAAGGGCTGCTTCGTAAGCTTCTGGACTCGGCTCACGATTTATATATTTGAAAGTAGCCTTCCTTTGCAGTGTTTCGATCAGCGCTTGATTTTTAACGTCGCCCAAGCGGCCTAGTGCTTCCAATACTTTTTGATATTCGAATCTGTCTTCGATACCTGAAGATACATATTGTCTAAATGCTTCAAGCAATATCGGATGTCGAATTTCTTGCTCCATAGCCATGACAGCAATTT
>JBBQHD010000044.1:0-19835 GCA_038323665.1 Bdellovibrionales bacterium | reverse complement strand
GAGCGTTTTGAACGGCCTCCGCTTGCAAAACTGTATTATATTTTCGCTTAAACTTTGTGACGTTATCGCAGGAAAACTAAATCGCAATAACTTCGCGAACTTCCGGCAGCAATTCCTTCATGCGTGCCTCGACCCCTTGTTTCAAAGTAGCAGTCGAAGAAGGACAGCCAGAGCAGCTGCCTTTCAAGGTAACAAAAACTTTGCCGTCTTCATAAGAAGAAAAAACAATGTCACCACCATCAAGGGCCACAACAGGTCGAATATCGCGAATTAAGATTTCTTTGATCTTGCGAACCAGTGGGGAATCCGAAGGATCATATTCATTCGAAGTCTGCGCACCACCATCGGCTTTTAAAAACTCGCCGCCAGAATTCCAATGTTCTTCGATCAAACCTTTCAGGGGCCCAGCCAAAACATTCCAATCCACCCAGTCGGCCTTGGTGACGGAAACGAAATCGGATCCCAAAAATACTTTTTGCGTCCAAGGAAAGCCAAAAAGTTTGGCAATCAACGGGGATCGTTCGGCTTCTTGGGGGCTAGAGGCCTCGAAAGTTTCGTTCGCGATGGTTTCTGGAAAAATAAACTTCAAAGTTGCGGGATTCGGGGTGCTTTCGAAATGAATCACTCGGTCAGTCATTGCCTATACCTTTGATTAAGAGTTAATTTGCAGTCTTTGACTGAAAGGATAATAGCATGACCCCACGAGTTCGGGAAATTTTAAGTTGGTATGGAGCAGACAACCCTGGAGTTTTAACAAATCTGTCGCGCATGATGAATCACGGAAAATTAAAAGGCACCGGGAAACTAGTGATTTTACCCGTGGATCAGGGTTTTGAACACGGCCCCGCCCGCAGTTTTGCAAAAAATCCTGACGGCTACGACCCCAGCTATCATGTCGAACTGGCCATCGAATCGGGTTGCAATGCCTATGCAGCACCACTTGGGGCAATCGAAGTCATTTCGCGCGATTATGCTGGCGAAATTCCTTTGATTTTGAAAATCAACAATTCAGAAACTTTATTCGGCAACAAGGCTCCGATTTCTGCGCTGACTTCGTCGGTCGACGATGCTTTGCGTTTGGGTTGTGCCGCTATCGGTTTCACGATTTATCCAGGATCTGCTGAGCGCAAAGTGATGTATGAAGAAATCGCGCAGGCTTCGGCTTACGCGAAAAAAATGGGCCTTGCCGTGATCATTTGGTCATATGCCAGGGGTGAACAACTTTCCAAAGAAGGCGAAACCGCCATCGACGTCATCGCTTATTCTGCTCACATCGCCTGTCAGTTGGGCGCGCACATTGTAAAAGTAAAACCACCAACCGCGCACATCGAACAAGATGCGGCCAGAAAAGTTTACGAAGCACAAAATATCAACGTCAAAACTTTGTCAGACCGAATTCGCCATGTTGTCGATGCTTGTTTCCACGGAAAACGCATTGTGATTTTCTCGGGTGGTGAACCTAAAAACACCGCGGAATTATTGGAAGAAGTAAAACAATTGGCGCAAGGCGGGGCCTTCGGTTCCATCATGGGCCGCAATGCTTTCCAACGACCGAAAAAAGAAGCCATCGAGTTATTAGGACAAGTCATGTCAGCCTTTGCTGGGAAAAGTTTGTAATGTCGGAAGAAAATCCACTGCGCGCAGAAAAAAGAAAAAAACTTCATGCCTTAAAAGAAAAAGGTTTGAATGTTTTCCCCTACAGATTTGATCGCACCGCCAATGCCGCGAAAATTTTAGCAGATTACGAAGGCCTTGAAACCGGCGAAAAAAAAGAAGACGCCATTTTCAAAGTCGCCGGTCGCATCGTGGCTTTTCGTTTGATGGGCAAGGCTGCTTTTTTTAATATTCTAGATCAAAGTGGAAAATTGCAGATTTATATTCGCGGGGAAGAATTGCCGGCGGAAGCAAAAATCCAATTAGACCTGATCGACATCGGCGATATCGTGGGTGTCACAGGATTTGTTTTCCGCACGCAAAAAGGCGAATTAAGTCTGCACGCCAAAGATTTTCAGATTTTAACCAAGACCATCGAACCGCTGCCAGAAAAATGGCATGGTTTGCAAGACATTGAAATCAAATATCGTCATCGACATTTGGATTTAATTTCCGACGAAGAATCGCGCAAAGTTTTTCAAGTGCGCAGTCAGATCATGAGCGAAACCCGCAAATGGTTGGACGCCCGCGGATTTATGGAAGTGGAAACCCCAATGTTGCAGCCAATTTATGGTGGAGCAGCTGCCCATCCGTTTTCGACACAGCATCGCGCACTGGATATGAAATTATTTTTAAAAATTTCTCCGGAATTGTATTTGAAACGTTTGATCGTAGGTGGATTTGATAAAGTTTACGATATGAACAAGTGTTTTCGCAACGAAGGCATTGATCGCACGCACAATCCCGAATTTACGATGTTAGAATGGTATGAAGCTTACACAGATTATACCGATCAGCAGAAAAATTTCGAAGATCTGATTTGTCATTTGGTCAAAACCATCAAAGGCAGTTTGAAAATTCAGTTTCAAGGTAAGGAAATCGATTTTACCACTCCGTGGAGGCGATTGCCGGTTTACGATGGTTTGCGCGAATACGCAAAAATCGAACCGGATACTATTTCTGACGCTGATTTGCTGGCCAAAGTTCATTCGCTGGGAAGTAAAAAGACCGACGGAAAAAACCGCGGCGAACTTATGATGGAATTATTCGAATTAACCGCAGAAGAACATTTATGGAATCCAACTTTTGTGATGGATCATCCGATAGAAATTTCTCCGCTGACGAAAGTGCATCGCAAAGATCCAAGGCTGGTCGAACGCTTTGAGCCTTTCATAGCCTGCATGGAAGTCGGTAATTCTTATTCAGAATTAAACGATCCCGAAGAACAACGGGCACGTCTGAAAGAACAAGAAGCCAATCGCGGCAAGAATGAAGAAGCTCATCCGATGGACGAGGATTTTCTGCACGCCATTGAAACCGGAATGCCGCCAACAGGCGGGGTCGGGATCGGAATGGAGCGCATCGTGATGTTGCTGACGGATCGACCAAGCATTCGCGATATAATTTTCTTTCCGACGATGAAGTTTAAATAAATTAATAAGTGAGGATGTCATGAAAAATATTTTTTTTCTAATAATAGTAATAATTTCGAATGCTGCATTCGCGGTAAGTTATACAACAGAAGTATACTGCCTAGATGAAGTTTCGCGACTTTCATATGGCGCCAGCGGTAATAATATTAAAATCGAAAAAGGCGCCCTAATTAATGTGTTAGATAAAAAAACTAAATTAAAAAAACAGATAGATCTGAAAAAAGGCGAATGCGAAATCAGAACAGTGGCAATCCCTGATCCTTACGAGGGCTAGATGGTCCAGTTCGGATAAAATATGAATTACCTCCTGATTCCCGGAAATCCGCCAGCGGTTTATTTTTACCAACTTTGGCAGCGCGAAATTTTGCAGCAGCAGGCGAATTCGCAAGTCAAAGTTTCCCCTTATCCGCAATTATCCCCTATGGCGGATTCAGCTCGGGCGATGGGGATTGTTACAGCTGCACATGCACAGCAGCTTGAGCAATTTTATTTCGATACGAAACAGCCCATTACCATAATCGGGCATTCTTTGGGTGGGTATTTTGCTCTGAAACTTCTAGAACAACAAAGCGACTTAATTGAAAAAGTAATCCTGATTCATCCATTTTTACGAAAACCTGATTTGCGCGGGCAGATTATTTTAAAAACTGCGAAAAGTTTTTACCATTCTAAAAACTTGCAAAGATTGGTTTTAAAATCCAGAAAATGGATCGAATATTTATCTTCGGATTTGCCCCTTGTCAGCAATGAGGAGCTGTTAAATTCCTTTCAGCTGGTTCAACACGAAAATGCCGTGATCGCCAGCGACGATAGCTCGGTTTATATCGATCCAAAATTTCGCGACAAAGTGCAGGTCTTTTACACCCAGCAAGACAGCTGGTGTCAGCCCAAAGTCGTCACGGAATTACAAGCCCAGGCTGCGGTGATCTGCTGCGCAGAACCGCATGGATTTATTACCGAAGAAAAGCATCGCCGAAGTTTGTTTAAGAAGATTCAAGCGATCTAGGCTTTATCCTAATTCGGACAAAGTCTGTCATAAGGACCAACAAAACCCTGTAGGATTGCGGGAATTTGATTTATAGATAGGAAATGAATTTATTTTCACACACTTTAAAATTAACTTTTATTTTTTCAGCATTGCTATCCATTTCCTGCCAACAAAAACCAACGCAAATTCAAGTGACCCAGCAAACAAATTTGAATCATTATAAACTGGAACAACCGATCGTTCTGGATGTGCGTTCGCAACTGGATTTCTCGGTCAGTCACTTTCCCGGGGCGGTATCCGTTTCTTGGTGGGACTTTGCTGGTGACAAAATTCGATCTTTACCGCGCGGGTCTTCCGTAGATTTGGCTCGAAGGCTTGCACTTTACGGAATCAATCCAGAAAAAAATGTGTGGATCGTTGGCTACGGTAAGGCGGGCAGTGGGGAAGAATTTCGTTTGGCTTGGTTGCTGAAAACTTTGGGCGTTGGCAAAACAAAACTTTTTACTTCGCAAGATTTGCGTGGGCAAATTCCGCGCGACTTTGAGGCCATTGCAAAAAACACCGAATTTTGGAAGCCTTCTGACAAAGAAATTTTGGATATTGAAATCAAAAGTTTAAAAGATCTGCAAAATACTTATCCAAAATTCACTTTAATTTTAGTCGCATCAAAACTAGAAAAACAAAAGCTGCAAATCCCTGAAGAGCTCAGCAAACAACGAGTCCAAATTGTGGAAAATCCCTTTGCCCCGGTCGAGGCTTCCAGCCCAGAATTTCCCGTCTTTGTATGGAGCGCCCAGGGTGTGGGATCCGCAGCAGTTGCCTATCGCTTGCGACAAACCAATATCAATGTGTTTCGCTTGATCGTTCAATCCGGCAGTTTGCAGTCAAAATAACCTGCTATATACATAAATGGCGGCCATTTCCGACATATAGGGCAAGTCTTTTCAAGCCCTGCCTGGGCTTAATTCTTGGGCTAGGAAGCGGTCGTCTTTAAATATGGAAGTCGCCGAACTTATTTGCGATTTTTAATATTTTGGTAATATTTTCTTAGACATAATAAGGCGAAGCATAAATTAATTTTTTGTATTAAATTTAAAGGGATGCAACAAAAGGTTACGATTGGTTTTTTTTTATTAAGTTTTATGTTTATGCTAAAACTTCAGGCGCAGAACAACTGCCAATCTCTTTTTCCGTCTCAGGGTTCAGAAGGTATTGAAACACCTGCGTATTTAGTCGCACATGATCGCAATTTAATCGCATTAAGAAATCCTTCTGTCGAAGTGAGTGATTTTTTTTATGAATTGAAGACTAAAGTTTTTTCCGTTTCTCGCCATCTTGTCGAAGGGTCTGTCCTAAGTGAATTAGATCGGCAATTGGTTGTAAATGCTCTTGAAGTTTCGTCCTTAGGTACAGATCGAAAAAGAAAAAATGTGATAAGTTCCCTTGCACAATCTTTAAAAAAACAAAGCATTAGATACTTGAAAGATGTTTTAAATAACTACTATCAAAAATTGACGATCTTATCAGAATCGATGGTGAATTATTCAATTACTAAATTTAAAAAAGACAGCAATGGCAGAACTAATGAGAGTATTATAGAAGGAATGCAAAGAGGCGAAAAGGAAGCCCTTATCTTCGAGAAATTAGGATATACTAGGAACGGAGCATACCCTAATTTTCTAGAGCTAAGTCAAAATGTGGAAAGATTTTATAATGAGAATGATGTCCCTACTGCGGATAGATTTCGGCTGATTATTCGCTATCAATATTTAGATGCGAATGGTGTGGTAACTTCAATTCCAGCATCTCCTTTGGAGGCAGCACCTCTAGTTTTGGGAGGATATGCAGACGTCATCGCAATGCCTCATAAGGATTTTGCGACATTAATGTCGGCAGGGAAAATTCCAATTGGAGGCTCTCATGATGTAAGTCATGTTGTTGGTTTATTATCAGATCTATCCTATGCTCGGGCAATTCGAAAGCTTTATCAAAAAGGAATAAACTCGGAAAAGTTTAGTTTTTTACACCGTTGGACCTATTATTTTTTTGAAATGTATAGTTATCCAGATCCTCAGCTAAAGGAAAAGATACGACAAAGTTTATTATTTAAACCCACCGATTCATCTCATCGTGATATCGAAGAATATAAGAGTTTCTTTGCACAGATGAATTATCAAGATTTGATTTTTCAGGCTCGCAGACTTGTACAGGTTTATGAAAGCTTTTTCAGATTTCCAAGTGGGGCTTATTCAAGTGGCACAGAACGTGACGAGTGGTACAATATGGCAGACTTATCATTAAGTCGATTCAGACTTATAGTAGAACATATTGACCCAGCTTATAAACATTACCAAGCCCATGCGGCAGATAACTTTATTTACTATGCGCGGGATCTTAGGAAATTTCTTATTCTTCTTGATCAAGGTGAAATAGCAAAGAAAGACGTCGTTGCTGTGATCCGAAACTATGTTGCGCGCATGGAGTACGGCCTGTGGGAAGGTTTACGTTTTAATGCTTCTGATATTATTTCAGAAGTTACCGAAGGGGGCGGTCCGCAAACAGAAGAGTTCTATAAGTACTTAAAAAACTTTTGCACCGAACGCTCGTCCATCATCGATTTAATTAGAAAAAACAGCAAAACGGAAATTCAGTAGAACCGTCGGGTGTAATACACTAAATTTTTTAGCTGGCTGTGCGTTTGCTGTATTCAAATGTGCAATCAAATGTCTCGATATGAGTCATTCATTGAAATCAACTGGCCCAGCATTTGCACTTTAATTTAATATGCAAAGAACTGCTGGTCAGCTTTATTGGAAATTTATTTTCATCCATCTTTTAGTCATTGGTATGACAAATTTTGCTTATGCTGGTGGTTTTGGTATTTGCGGACAGCTTTACAAAAGCAGTAAGGCGTCTTCTTTTCAAACGCAGTTCGAGGCTACTTTTCGACGGTCGATGGAACTGCTGTCTGAACGATTTCCAGATTTTCGCGAAGAAGATCTACAGCAAGAATGGGACTTATCGGGTGGCAATTCGATGAATAGCTACACGTTAACTTATTTAGGAAAAATAGTTGGTCAAGCTACGTTTAAGTTTAATCCACCCGAGACACTTATTTTTGATATTGCTATAGAAAAAAAATTTCAAGGCATGAAGCTTTACTTTGTTTTTTTAAACAGACTTTTAGCAAAACATCCAGAAGTAAAAAAAATGCCCAACGAAATGATTTGGGATACCGAACAAAGGGGAAACATTGATGTTTTTTTGAAAAATTTATTCCCTAGAAAAAAAGACATTGGAATGTATCGCACAAAAAATATTTTCGAGCTGCAGCCAGAAATAATTATATCGCTGCGAAATAGAATTTTAAAAGCATTTGCAGAAATGCCAAGTTCTAAAGCAAGAATTCAGGCGGGGTTTGTGCGTGTTGAAAAAGTTGCTTTTAATATGATAAATGGTGAACTTGGATTTTCTATGGCTTTGGGCCAGCCCTCTGTAAATGCGCCGCCGACAGTTGTTATAAAAGCAGGAACCGCACATTTTGATATTTACAAACAGGAAGTTTATATTTTAAACGCCAACGGAACTGTAAAAAAAGGAAGTTTGGATGATTTATCAATCGAAGGAACATCTGAACTTGGGTATTGAAATTTTTTATAGCCGACTTCAGCATTGCGCCCTTGTATGGCAGCAATGCGGGGATAAGGATGGAATATTTATGGATCGAATTTATAATTTTTACGTATTTCAGAGCAATTTGCTTGGCAATCTTCAAGTAAAATCATTTAGGGTTGGCCTGATTTTCGCATTCGGGAATCAACATAGAAGAACTTAAACAAAATATAAATTTGAAAAAGGATGCTGAATTATGAAAAAATTTGTTGCTGTATTGTCGATCGTTTTAACTTTTGGTCTTATCGCGAATGGATTTCCGGGAGCTTCCGGAGATGTTGAAAAAATTCGAGGTAATTACATATTGGATGCATCTAAAAGCCAAACTGGTGAGTGTCCTAAATATTTAAAAGTTAATATTTCAAATGATAACAAAGCTATTTTCTTAATCGATGCTCAAACCCGCCAATTGTTTACTCAATTTAAGGCGGAAAAAGTAATCTTAAAAAACGAAATTAAGTTTCAACAAGGAGATGCAGATATCGTTTCAAAGGATCTTGTTGAAGAGGATCTTCGCTTGGGCTGGTTAGAAAGTGCATTTGTATCAGTTGCGGGTATTTTTGTAGGAGAAGCTTCCTTTATGCTAGTCAAACAACAAGCAATGGTTTCACAAGAATCAAATCCCATGATCATTAGACGTTTGGGTTTAAATGTGAATGGTAAAGATTTATTCGTCGAACGGATTCATGCATCGGGTTTACTGACACTAAGTCTGTGTCAGTTTGTTAAACAGTAAGCAAATCGGCCGTGGATGCTGCCTAGTAGTTCAAGCAGCTTTCAATCGGAACAACACCGAATGCATCGCCTTCAACATCTCGGGATCATATCTTCCCGCAATTTTATCGCGCATCAAAGTCAGCGCTTCGGATGGCAGCATTGGTTTATTGTAAGATCTTTGTGTGGTCATCGCATCGAAAGTGTCGGTGATGGCAACAATGCGGGCATAAGGATGAATTTCTTCGCCCACTAATTTTTGAGGATAACCATTTCCGGCCCAGGATTCGTGATGTTCAAAACAGGCTGCCTTGATGGCATCGGAAATTTCGGGGCTTTGGTTTAAAATAATCAATCCATATTGGGGATGTCGTTTCATCTGTTCCCACTCGGCTTCATCCAGTGGGCCTTTTTTGCACAGGATATCAATGCTGACATTGCGTTTGCCCACATCATGAAACAAAGCCGCAACACCCAGTTCTTCTAAATCTTTTCCGCTTAGGCTCATTGCATGGCCCAAGCCCAGCGCATAAATGCTGACATCGAAAGAATGATTGTAAGTATAAAAATCGTGACCCGACAAAGAAATCAAATACTGCATCGAAGACGGATCTTTTTCCATAAATTCCATCAAATCCGAAACCACATGACGGCTGTCATGAATGGCTTGATTGACATCGGGATTTTCAAAAAGATCTTCCATCAGGGCAATCGAAGATTCGCGTAAAATTTTGGCTTTGTCCAAAGACGGCAGGGTTTCAGAATTTAATTCTTCGCGCACCCAATCGCGGTAAACTTGTTTGTCTTCGATCTTAACGAAAAACGATTGGCCTGAATCTTTTTCGTGCAACAGATGAATTTTTCTGGCCGACAACTGATCGCCCGCACGCAAATATGTCAACATGCGTTCGTCGACAAAAATAAAAATATCAAACGGAGTGATTTTTTCCGGTCGAATGGTGCTTAGGCGGATACGAAAATAATCTTTTATATTTGAGGAGCTCATTGTTAAATAATACCCGAGTTTATTGACTATCCAAACAGAAGATGGACAATCGGCGAGTAATGGCGCTTCAAATTGATACACAAATTCAGTTTTTAAAAGGAGTTGGCCCAAAGTTGGGGGAGCTTTTCTCGCGAAATGGCATCAATACGATCCGAGATTTGATCGAATTCGTCCCCCGAGCCTACGAAGACCGCCGGGTCGCCCGCTCGATCATGACCCTTAAACCGAATGAAACCGTCAGTCTTAAAGCCCAATTTGTAAAAGTCAGCAGCATCGCCATGGGAAAATCCAGCCGGCGGATGTATGACGTCACCCTGCAAGACAGCTCGGGACAAATTCACTGCAAATATTTCCGCGTGCCATTTCGCGGATACTTTGACCGGTTCGAGCCCTGGCAAGAAGTGCGCGTGATTGGCAAAGTCACCGAATACCGCGGCCGCATCGAGTTTCATCATCCCGATATTCGTGTGATCAGCGAAGAAGATGATGCGCTTGAAGATACATTGGTCCCCATTTACGTCGAGATCGAAGGACTTTCCAGTGTTAAAATCTATCGCCTGGTGCAACTGGCCATCAATCAAATCAACGCAGAAACTTGGCCCGACAGCATGCCCGAATCCTTAAGAAAAAAAATGAACCTTATGGGGCGATTCGAAGCCCTTAAAAAATTACACAAGCCAGATTTAAAAGATGCACAAGCGCTGCTGGATCGAAAAAGCCAATCGCATTACCGGCTGATCTTTGAAGAATTCTTCTGGCTGGAATTTTTATTGGCTTCGAAAAAACAGGGTTTGAAACTGGACCCCGGGCCCCAGATGACAGGCAGCGGAAAACTGGCAGAAAAACTTCTGGCAAATCTGCCTTTTGAATTAACCGGCGATCAGAAAAAATCTTTTCAAGAAATTAAACAAGATCTATTTGCAAAACATCCCATGCACAGATTATTGCAAGGCGATGTCGGATCTGGAAAAACTTTGGTCAGCTTTTTATCAGCCCTTGTGGCCATTGAATCTGGATTTCAAACAGTGTTAATGGCGCCCACGGAAATTTTAGCCGAACAGCACTTCAAAACGGCGGCCAAATTTTTGGAAAGCTTAGGCGTTCGAACCGCACTGATGGTGGGCAGTTTAAAAAATTCTCAGCGCAATGAAATTTTGCAAAAATTAGCCGATCAAGAAATCGATCTGCTGATTGGGACTCATGCCTTGTTGGAACCAGATGTAAAATTAAAAAACCTAGGTTTAGTCATCATCGATGAACAACATCGCTTTGGCGTCAGTCAGCGTGGGATTTTAAAACAAAAAGGCACCAATCCTCACTTCTTGGTGATGACGGCAACGCCGATTCCAAGGACGCTTGCCCTAACTGTTTACGGGGATTTGGAAGTTTCCATTATTCGTGAACTTCCCCCCGGCAGATCACCGATACAAACTCGCGTCGTCTTTGAAAGCAAAAAATCACAAGTCCTGGATTTTTTAAAAAAACAAATCGAAGCCGGCCGCCAGGCTTATGTTGTTTATCCTTTGGTGGAAGAAAGCGAAAAACTGGATTTAAAAAACGCCCACGATGAATTTGAAAAAATTTCGCAGCTTTTGCCTGGGATTCAAGTGGGTTTGTTGCACGGAAGAATGAAGGCTGCAGAAAAAGATGAAATTATGGATCGCTTTCGGGAAAATAAAATCCAAGTTCTGGTTTCAACAACGGTGATCGAAGTCGGCGTCGATGTCCCGAACGCCAGTATGATGATTGTCGAAAATGCCGAGCGCTTTGGACTGTCGCAACTGCATCAGCTGCGCGGCCGAGTGGGCAGGGGAACGACCAAAAGTTTTTGTGTTTTAATTATGGGTTATGCCGTTTCCGAAGAGGCCAAGGCGCGCACTCAATTTATGGAGCAAACGAACGACGGATTTAAAATTGCCGAATTCGATTTGGAAATGCGCGGGCCCGGAGAATTTTTGGGCATCAAACAAAGCGGATTGCCGGGATTTAAATTTGCTAATATTTTAAAAGACACCGAGATTCTTGAAACTGCGCGGGCTGCTGCCTTTGCCATCATCGATCATGATCCCCACTTAAAATCAGCCGAGAATCGCGAGCTGACTGCGGAAATGAAGCGATCGCAAAGTTTTCATGAATTGCTAAGCATTGGTTAATATTTCGTATTACCTCTAATTCGTGCCAAAAGATGAATCGCTGACAGTCAATGGAACAGATTTGATTTGTCGAAATCTAAATTTTTTCGTTAAAACCCTGAATTCTTTCTAAAAGCCGTAACAAAAATTGATAACTCGTGTCATTTTTGATATACCTTTCTGACTCAACGGGGGTTGAATGGAAAGTTTTAAAGTCGGGGATAACGCAGTTTATCCTGGACATGGTGTTGGAAAAGTTGTTTCTATCGAGACCAAAGAAATTTTGGGGACTCACCACATATTCTATTCGGTGCAAATCATCGAAACGGGCATGAAAATCATGATACCACAAAAAAACGTCAAGTCCGTTGGCTTGCGTCCCATTATTTCCAAAGAAGAAGCCACTCAAGTGGTGAATATTTTAAAAGAAAAAGAAGTCAAATTCGACAACCAAACCTGGAACCGTCGATACCGCGAATATATGGACAAGATCAAAACCGGTTCGGTTTTTGAAATTGCCCAAGTTCTGCGGGATTTATTTTTGCTGAAAGTCGACAAAGACTTAAGTTTCGGCGAACGTAAGATGCTCGAGACTGCTCGCAATCTTTTGCTTGCGGAATTAAGCCTTGCGACCAGCCAAGAGAAGCTTTTGGAAGAACAAGAAGTCCGTCAGATCTTCGGAATGTAACATCTCCTCCCTGACTTCTTATTTCCTTTGGCCCGCTGCTGCCCAAATTCGGTTTTAAAAATAATATTTAAATTGGTATTTTCAGCTCGCTTATATTGCTATTTGCAAAACGCGGGCTCCTGCCCTCCAAAAACCGCCGGTTACGGCGGACGCATCCTGCTTTTTTGAGGTATTTGCAAATAACAATATAAGCGAGCTGAAAATACCAATTTAAATATTATTTTTAAAACCGAATTTGGGCAGCAGCGGGCCAAAGGAAATAAGAAGTCAGGGTCTATCGATTCTGCACTTTTCGGAAGGCTTTAGTTTATTTTAATTGTTGTTAAGTTGTTTAATCTGACGGTTTAATTGTTGTTGGGTGGCTTATGAAATATTCTATTTTATTTATTTGGTTAAATCTTCTTTTTGTTTTTCCTTTGGTTGCTGGGGCTCATTTTAAATTTGAGGATCATCGTGAATCTCGGCCTCCTTATTCTGGGGGGACTGGGGCTAATTTTAGTGATATTAAGGTTTTTTCTACGGAAGCTGCTGATCGTAATTTGGTTTATTTTGTTGAATTCGATTCTGCCCATCGCAGGCTTAGTCGGATGAGTCTTCCCACGGTTACCAGTGGCCATAAATGCGAATTTCGTGAGTCTATCTCTGGCAGTATTGGGGATTATAAACCGGCTCGATTAGAAGAAGGTTTGCGCATTGCTTGGACGGGTGGAAGTGTTGGGTTTTTAATAAATCGGGATGGATTTACTTCTGTGCTTCCCAATCCTCATTTGACGACCAGGAAATACAGTGGGCTTACGGGTTTGGTAACGCCCGAGGCTGTTACGAAATTGACCGAGATTTGTGCCAGCCCTGCGCGCAGTTTGTATTTTTTCTTTTCCTCGCAGGCTGTTTGCAAATGGAATGGTCAGGGAACGAAGCCTTCTGCTTTTCCTGACGATATTTTGTTTGATGCGGGCGGGGCTTATTTCAATACGAAATTGATTTGCCGATAATTTGCGTGAATTTGGCCCCCCGTTTGCGGTAGTCTAAATCCTATGAATTCAAACGTCAGAGTCCGCTTTGCGCCTTCGCCCACTGGTTACCTTCATATTGGTGGTGCACGCACCGCGCTTTATAATTATATTTTTGCACAACAGAAACGAAATGCTGGTTCTGAAGATGCGGGGAAATTTATTTTGCGGATCGAAGACACCGATGCTGCGCGCAGCTCGGATGAATCTTTGCGCTTGATGATGAATGATTTAAAGTGGCTGGGTTTAAATTGGGATGAAGGCCCTGACTTTGTTACCTTGAAGGATCATGGGGATTATGCCCCCTACCGACAAAGTGATCGCAAAGATATTTATCAGAAATATGCCCAAGAACTTTTGCAATCTGGAAAAGCTTATTATTGTTTTTTAACGGACGAGGAATTGGAACAGCAGCGCAAAGATTTAACGGCGCAGAAAAAGCCTCCGCATGTGATATCGCCTTATGCGGATTGGCCTTTGGAAAAATCTTTGGCTCATAAAAATGCTGGGAACCGCGCGGTCGTTCGATTTAAAACCCAGCATTTGAAAAAAGATTATATTTTACAGGACTTGATTCGTGGCGAAGTTAAATTTCCTTCTGATATGGTCGGTGATTTTGTGTTGCTGCGTTCGGAAGGCATGCCGGTTTATAATTTTTGCTGCGTGATCGATGATGGTTTGATGAAAATTTCCCACGTTTTTCGCGCCGAAGAACATCTGTCCAATACTTTGCGGCAAATGATGATCTACGAATCCTTGGGTTGGAAAATTCCTGAATTCGGTCATATGTCTTTGATTTTGGATGAGGATCGCCAGAAACTTTCCAAACGCAAAGGTGCCGTTGCTTGCGGGCAATTTGCAGAAGAAGGCTATTTGCCCGAAGCTGTGATTAATTTTATGGCCCTGCTGGGGTGGAGCCATCCTGATGGCAAGGAAATTTTTTCTTTGCAAGAATTGATCGAGAAATTTTCGACCGAACGTTTGAATTTATCTGGAGCAGTTTTTGACCGAGTTAAATTCCAATGGATGAATGCTCAGTATTTGCGAGCGCTTTCTGGTGAAGAGCTTTTGAAACGCTGCAAACCTTTTATGAAAGATTTAAAAATTCCTGATGATGCAAATTGGCAGGTGCGGGCTTTTGAGTTTTTGAAAACTTCGATGGAAACTTTGGCGGATGTAAAAAAAGTTTTTGCTGTTTTTGATGATGCTAAATTTTCTGTCGAAGAAGCTGCTGTGGAAACATTGAAACTGCCGGAATCGAAAAAAGTGATTCAGGCATGGCTGGAATTTATAAAAACTCAAAAAGATTTTTTAACCACCGAACAATTTGTGCAAAGCCAGGAAAATATTAAAAATAGCTGCGGGGTTAAGGGCAAATCTTTGTTTATGCCGCTGCGGATTGCCATCACCGGGCAATTGCATGGCTCGGATTTAAAACCCCTTGTGCCATTTTTCTCGGTATCATCTTTGCTTGAACGGGCGGAAAAAGTTTTAGCTCAAACTTAATAAAAGGAATTTAAGCCATGAGTTTTGTTCTTTACAATTCTTTGCAGCGTAAAAAAATTGAATTTAAACCCTTGGCGCCACCCGTGGTGAAAATGTATTTATGCGGCCCCACGGTTTATAATTTCCTGCATATCGGAAATTTTCGTGGACCTGTTGTTTTTGATTTTCTGAAAAATTACTTGGAAGTCGAGCACGGTTATCAAGTTGAATCGGTTTTGAATTTTACCGATGTCGATGACCGGATTTTAAATTTAGCCAAAGCCGAGAAAAAAACACCCGTTGAAATTTCGGAACGTTATATCGCCGAATATAAAATTGATTATGAAAGTCTAGGTTTAAACAAACATAAGCTAAACCCCAAAGTGACCGAAACCATTCCTGAAATCATCCAATTTATCGCGGAACTGATCGAGCAAGGATTTGCTTACAACGAAAAAGGCAATGTTTGGTTTTCGGTGCGAAAATTTTCTGGTTATGGAAAATTATCTGGGCGCAAAATCGACGATTTAGAATCGGGGCACCGGGATATTGAATTGCAAGAAGGCAAAAAAGATCCCTTGGATTTTGCACTGTGGAAAAAGGCAGCTGACGGCGAATGGTCCTGGGATTCCCCATGGTCCAAGGGGCGGCCCGGTTGGCACATTGAATGTTCAGCTATGATTCAAAAATATATGGGTAAAACCATTGATATTCACGGCGGCGGAACGGATTTGATTTTCCCCCATCATGAAAATGAAATTGCACAAAGCGAAGCCCACAACCATCAGGAATTTTCTAATTTCTGGATGCATATTGGTATGCTGCAAATTTCCGGCGCCAAGATGAGCAAATCCTTGGGAAATTTTGTTACTTTGCGGGAATTTTTAAAAACCACTCATCCTGAAGTTTACAAATGGATGATGCTTTCTGTTCATTACCGATCTTTGTCAGATTTCAGTGATCAGTCGGCAAGTCTTGCGACCCATTCGATTGCGAAAATTTATTCGGCACTGGCTTGGGCTCATGAAATTATTGGGACAGCCGCGGTTCCGACTGCGCAGGAAAGCAAAGAAAAACTGCAATTTGTTGCAGAGGTTCGCAGAGCTTTGGCCGATGATCTGAATACTCCGGAAGCTTTTGCTGCGTTGTTCGAGTGGACCCGCATATTCAATCAGAAAGCGCCACGCGTTGGTGCGGGCAAAGAAAAATTAGTTTATGCCGCAGATTATATCGACTCGATGAAATGGTTTTCTAAGATTGTGCCCTTGTTTCGTGAAAATGCGGCGCAATTTCTGCAATCCTTGGATGATGAACTGCTGCGAAATCTGAAATTATCCCGAACCGAGATTGATGGAAAAATTTCCGAGCGAAACACTGCAAGAACACAAAAAGACTTTCAGAAATCAGACCAAATTCGCGACGAGCTTTTGTTAAAAGGAATTCAGATTTATGATTCATCCCAAGGAACCACTAGGGAAGTCAAAAAATGAGTTTTAAAAAAAATTTCGAGTTGCACACGGAAATGAAACCCTCGGGGGATCAGCCGAAGGCCATTGCCGAATTAATGAAAAATTTCGAACTGGGTTTGAAACACCAAACTTTATTGGGCGCGACCGGCACGGGGAAAACATTTACGGCGGCACAAGTTATTTCCAAGATTAATAAGCCTGCCTTAATTTTAGCGCCGAATAAAACTTTGGCGGCGCAGTTGTATGCGGAATTCAAAGAATTGTTTCCCAAGAATGCGGTGGAATATTTCGTCAGTTATTATGATTATTATCAACCCGAAGCATTTATTCCTTCGACCAATACCTTTATTGAAAAAGATTCTGCTGTTAATGAACAAATTGATCGCATGAGGCACAGTGCCACGCGTTCGTTGTTTGATCGGCGGGATGTAATCATCGTCAGTTCGGTTTCCTGTATTTATGGTCTGGGTTCGCCGGAAGCTTATGCGGGCATGATGTTGAAAGTGACAGCCAATTCGAAAACAAAACGGGATGATTTTTTGCGGGAATTGATCCGCATTCAATACCAAAGAAATAATGTGGATTTTCAGCGCGGCAGCGTGCGCGTGCGCGGGGATATTGTCGAAGTTTGGCCCCCCTATGAAGAAACCCGAGTTTTACGTTTTGAATTTTTCGGAGATTTCATCGAAAAAATTTCTTGGGTAGATCCCTTGACCGGAGAACCCTTGGAGGAACTGGATCAAATTGGAATTTATCCTGGTTCACATTATGCAACCACTGCGGATAAATTAAAATCTGCCATCGGTTCCATTCAAGAAGAATTGCGCGAACGATTAAAACATCTGACCAGTAATTTGCAATACGTCGAAGCACAAAGATTAGAACAGCGCACTTATTACGACATTGAAATGATCGAACAAATGGGATTTTGTCCTGGAATCGAAAACTATTCGCGGCATTTAACTGGACGTGGTGCGGGGGAACCTCCACCCACTTTGATTGAATATTTTCCGAAAGATTTTATTACATTTATTGATGAATCCCACGTCACGGTTCCGCAAATTGGCGGAATGTATCGCGGGGATCGTTCGCGCAAATCCACTTTGGTCGAATATGGATTTCGTTTGCCGAGCGCATTGGACAATCGACCGCTGAATTTTCAAGAATTCGAAGGCATGATGGACCGAGTGGTCTATGTATCCGCAACGCCCAGTGATTATGAATTTAAAAAAAGCGAAGGCATTATTGTCGAACAGATCATTCGACCCACTGGTTTATTAGATCCTGTTGTTGAAGTGCGGCCGGTAAAATTTCAAGTCGATGATATTTTAAAAGAAATCCGCATTCGCGTTGAAAAAAAGGAACGGGTCTTGATCACAACTTTGACCAAGCGAAGTGCCGAGGATCTGACCGAGTATTACGAATCCTTGGGGGTCAAAGTTAAATATCTGCACAGTGATATTAAAACTATGGAGCGATCGCAGATTTTGCGCGATCTGCGTCTTGGGGTTTTTGATGTCTTGGTGGGGATTAACTTATTGCGTGAAGGCTTAGATCTTCCGGAAGTTTCTTTGGTCGCAATCACCGATGCGGATAAAGAAGGTTTTTTACGTTCAGAAAGATCTTTGATTCAAACCATTGGCCGCGCGGCCCGCAATGTTCATGGTCGAGTGATATTGTATGCCGATCGCATGACCGATTCCATAACCCGCGCCATGTCAGAAACCGAACGACGTCGCAAAATTCAGCATGCTTACAATGTGAAAAACAATATTACCCCGGCCACTATTATTAAACGCATTCAACAGGGCTTAGGCGAAATTTATGATGGTGCAGTTTTACCGGATAAAACTGAAAACGACCTGATGTCGACCGCCAATCCGACAGACATTACAAAGAAAATTGAAAAACTGAAAATTGAAATGAAGAATCTGTCGAAAAAATTGGATTTTGAAAAAGCTGCCGAAGTGCGTGATCAAATTCGTCGACTGCAATTTCAGGAACTTACGTTAAGATCAGGGGAAGAATGATTGAGGAACTTAAACTTAAGATAAAAGATTTTCCGTTAACCCCTGGAGTTTATCTAATGAAGAACTCTAAGGGGAAAATCATTTATGTCGGCAAGGCCAAAGTTTTACGAAACCGGGTTAAGTCTTATTTTCAAGATTCGAAAAATCATTCAGCCAAAACCCGTTACTTGGTTCAGGGTATTTTTGAAATCGACTATATTTTAACCAATACCGAAGTCGAAGCTTTTTTACTTGAAGCAAGCCTGATCAAAAAACATCAGCCTAAGTTTAATATCCGTCTGCGCGATGATAAAAGTTATCCCTATATTAAACTGACTATGGATCAGGATTATCCCAGACTTTATTTGGCCAGAAAATTTCACCGCGATCATGCCTTGTATTTCGGCCCCTATACCAGCGGTCAAGCGGTGTTTGGGACGATTCGTTTTTTAAATCGAACTTTTAAAATTCGCGATTGCACCGATGCGGTGTTCAAATCCCGCAAGCGTCCATGCATGACCCACCAAATTGGGCGGTGCACAGCCCCCTGTGTGCAGTTGATCACTCAACAGGATTACAAGGATGAATTAAAAAATGCGGAATTATTTTTAAAGGGCCGCGATAAAGAAGTGATTAAACTTTTAAAACAGAAAATGCATCTGGCCGCCAGCGAAGAAAAATTTGAAGTCGCAACCCGGCTGCGGGATTCTTTGTTTTCTATTGAGAAAATTTTTGAAAAACAATCGGTGATCGATGATGGCAAAGAAGATTTAGATGTATTCCAGTTTTATGGTGACGCACGGGGCGTTTTGATTGAATCGATTCATATTCGCGCAGGACGCGTAATTGGTTCGCGTTCGCATTCCTTAGAACATATAAGTCTGGCAGATCCAAACGAAGATGTGCGCGAGTGGTTTGTGGAATTTTTAAATCAATATTATGCTGAAAATTTAATTCCACGTGAAATTTATGTGGGCGTTGATCTGGGCCGAGATCTGGAAAAACTTTTCGAAGCTGTATTGCTGGAACGCGGAAAAAAATCCAAAATCACTTTCCCGCGTTCGCAAAAAGGCAAAGATCTTTTGAAAATGGCTTATACCAACGCCAAGGCGCAGTTTGAAAAGAAAGTTTCTGTCAGTGAAAAGCGCAAATCAGCCTTGGTTGAAATTCAAACTAAATTTGGTTTGCCAGAATTTCCGAAACGCATTGAATGCTATGATATCTCAACTTTTCAGGGGACCGAAACGGTGGCGTCGCAAGTGGTTTTCGAAGATGGCTTGCCGGCCAAACAGCATTATCGTCGTTACAAAATCAAAACTGTGGTTGGCACTGATGATTATGCTTCGATGAAAGAAGTTTTGTCGCGCCGATTTAAACACGATGAATATGAAACTCCGCAAATGCTGCTGATCGATGGTGGCAAGGGGCAGTTGTCGACTGCGATCAAGATTATGACAGAAATTGGCAAAGAAAAAATTCCGGTAGTGGGTCTGGCCAAGGCGCGCACCGAAAGTGATTTCGAGGCTGCCGAAGTTGCCAGTTCTCAGGAAAGATTTTTCTTATTGGGACGGGCCAA
>JBBQHD010000043.1:0-19879 GCA_038323665.1 Bdellovibrionales bacterium | reverse complement strand
TTTTTAGGGAAATTTGTTCTTAATACAGAAAAACCTAAACCCATAAAGGCCGCGGCATTGATCAAAAAGCAAACTTGGTATCCCCAATATGAAATTAAAATTCCAGACAACAGAAACCCACAAAGAACTCCAGCATAATTAATGAAATTTAAAAAACTATTAATATTGCTTCTAAGGTCCTGATTATCTGTAATGAATGTCGCAAGTTGCATCATCAAAGGCCGTTGCACAGACATGGCCAGTGAAATAAAAATAATTCCCAAAAATTGTAAGGTCAAAGAAGAAATGTTGATCGATTGAATGGCAGCACCGCAGATTCCGAATATTGCAGCGAACAGATAAAGGCTTCTCGGTGAAAATTTATGAAATAATTTAGATAGAATCCCAATCAATAACAAAGGAACCGCTGCCTCGATAATCATCATCGTTAAAAGAGAGCCCGTATTATTTTCTATTCGGTAAAGGTTTAGCAGTGAAGCCGTTAAGGAAATATTATAGCCCAAGGTCGCGAATCCGACGCCCACCCAAAATGATGGCAATAATTTCCAAGACGCAGCGATCTTCAAGGAGATTCCTTTGCAAATACAAAGATGTCGTCATCGATGGGTCCAGAGATTGGGTCATAGGGTGTCCCGTAAAAATCACTATATCGATGAATCAATTTTAGGCCGGCTAATTTTGCTGATTCAAAAATTTCCTCCTCGAAAATAATTGAGGTAAGAGCCACATAGTTTTCTTGAGTTTCTTGCTGTTCATTTTTAATCGAAATAAACTTGATATATTCAGTCCCCGAAACCGCCCTGAAAAATCTTTTAACTTCAATTGGCTGGCCATATTGGGTTATGTATTTTTGGATTGCTAATTCACGCGTGCTCTGCACGTATTTTTTTGACCAGAGTGGAGTTGATATATGTATTCCAAAAATTCCATTCGGAGTCAGTCGATTTGCAATAATGCGGAAAAGATCCGCCCTCTGAATCCGGCTGGATATCATCGGAAGTGAATCGTAAGGAAAAATAATCAGATCATGAGGCGATACATTCGCTGTTTCAAACTGACTGGTCACGACATCAATATTTGTTTTTGAATTCCACTTGGAAATATTTTTATTTAGAAGCTTAATATTCTCGGGTTCGGGCTCGATTAAGGTCAGAAGTTTTGGCTTAGTGGACGCAAGAGCTTCGGATATAAAACCACTTCCTGCCCCAATTTCTAAAACTGAAAAGTTTTTTTTGATAAGACTGATCCAAAACTTTTTTTCATTGGGTAACTCCTCCCGCGCAGCTTCGTAGTAAGCAGCGAACAGGGGGCCCCAATTCCCGAGGCTTGTCGCAAAACGCCATCCCGAGGTTTCGGCAAATAGTGACAAAGGAGATATCAATTTATGTTCTTCACTCGTTTCAAGCTGATCCATACTTTCTCCCTTAAGCTTTAAAATGGTGTAATGCAAAAACTGTAGCAGTGTCTATATTGAGCAAGATTGAATTGTAAATTATTCTTTATGTTTTATAGGTTATAGAACAAATATAATTTGTTTATGCCTGATCCGTCCGGAATCCGGACACTATTCCAGCAGCCAGCTTCGAATTTCTAGCCCCGTCAAATCAGAAAAATAATTTTCACCTGTTTTGCACACATAATTAACCACCAAAATAAGTAAAAGTATGTATGGTTATTCGTATTGCTCTTCCCCGCGCAAGGCTGCCGTCGTTTGTTAAAAAACTTGTAGTTCAAACAGGAGGAGCAGTGCGGTTGCCCCCTTTATATTTAAAATATTACAACAGGCTACGGTTTAATCCCCGCAGTTTTGAAAATCCAATCTCGAACCCTTGATAATTTCGTGAAATATCCCTGGGTCGGCTCAAAGTAAGTACTTCGACCGCTGGCGACGCCAACAATTTTTAGCTTGTCATTTATAACAGTAAATATTGTGCTGCCAGAATCTCCAGGTACAAATTCTACTCTCGCAACTCGATATTTAAAATAGTAGACTAAGTTTGAAACAATATTAGAAATTGCTGATTCAAAAAATTTTAATTGTGGGATGGTTTTGCTAACTTTCCATTGGTCTATTTCTACCGAATCGTGAGAAATTAAATACAGTTTTGCATTTTCTGGCAGATGGTCTTCTTGCTCAGTAAGGAATTCAATGGGTTCTATTTTTATAGGAATATCCGAGGCGCTTCGCATGATGGCGACATCGAAATCACTGGCATTATAATCTTGGACTTTCCCTTGCTCACGCAATTCAGTATTTGCACGCACGTCTTGCTCTGCGCTTCGATGTTCATAGCCATCGTGAACGAAAACTTGATTAAATTGAATTGGTTTGGCATTTGGTAAGTAGACCTTTCCTTTTTGTATAAAAAACTTTGATAAATTTCCCCTGACAGGATCATCGGTATTTAAAAGACAATGTGCAGCGGTTAGAATATTTCGCTTATTGATGACTATGCCATGGCAAAGTCGAAACGTTTGGTCTGTTTTCTGCAACGCAAAGACAACAATTTGATTCTTTACGTTTCCAAAAATTTTATCTAATTCAGAGATTGCTTTCCCATTTTCCAAAGCAAAGCTAGAATTGCCAAAGAAAAAAATGAAATGCATAAAAAAAATAATTTTGCTCATATAATCGGACTCCTTTACAAAGAAATGATTTCAGAACAGAAAAAATTAGAAAAATTCGCTCGCAGCAAAAATGAATTGATCGAATAATTTACTTGGCAGTAATTAGTAATATTCTTTTTAGCCATGTGAATGTTTCTAGATTCAAAATATCACTGAAAAAACATAATCCAGATTTTGGACCATGGGAGACTAACCCAACAAGTTTGTAATCATCTCCATATTTTACAAAGACAGGTGATCCCGAATCTCCGGGGTTGTATCTTCCAATGATTGTTTGGCCTCGACCAATGGTTTTTTTATAATCCCATTTCAGGTCTATCTCGACACTAGTCGGAGTTAAAGCTTTCAGATTATTAATTACGTCTTGAACTCCAAATTTGTCGGGATCATATGAATCTGGAATGCGATAACTAAGTCCAATTAATTTGTCTTTTTTTATTATAGGATAGTTCGCTGAGATTTGAACATACGAGCTTGCTTGAACGGGTAAGTTGATGATGGCATTATCATTAATATGCAAAATATAGGCGGGTCCATCGTCGATGACTCGTTCGATTCTCATCTCGGTGTTGATTTCAATTTTATCCGAAGTGACGTTTGCTAAGCCTGCTTGCGACTTTAAAATTGTGATGTATTTATCAGTGGTATTTTTCCACAGATTGGAATTTAGTTCCGACTCGGTCGACGCCAATATTTTATCAGAGTTAAGTTTGTATCCATCGGTAAAACAATGAGATGAAGTATATAATTTAGTGGGCGAGATTAAAACTCCGACACAAGTTAACGAAGGGCTTCTGGCTGATTTAGAAGTGACAGAATAAAGAACGACGGATTTAAACAGTTCTGAATATTTTGTTTGGTTTTTAGTAATTATTTCGGTTTTGTAGAGTGCATGGGAAAATTCAAAAGGAATCCAGACGAAAACCAGTATTTTAAAAAGAATATTTTTTATTTCCATGTTTTAAATCCTTAGTTAAAAGAATACTTCTGCAAAAACTGTGCTCAACTTATTCCTTGCGTGTATCAATTTGAGACACTTGTATATCAAATAAAATGATTTAATAAAATTAAATTAATTTAACTTATATTTAGTTCAAAATAGATATATGAGGAATTTCGTCGCTGTAGCCTTAATAATTCAGTTAATTACAGTGAAAGGGTTTGCTCAAGATTCTGGGCCTGTTGCGGTTTCACCGAATATAGCTCAGGGCTTTAATATACAGCCGTCGACCCAGATCCCTATCGGTCCTGAATTTAATCAGAAGCCAAATCTAGATAGTAATTTTTTATGCAAGGCTGATGAAAAGTATGTGGCTGCAAACAATCCTCGTGGTTACGATTGCATTTTCATTGATTCTTCTGGGCCATCGCCTGCGCCATCCGCGGCGGGTCCTACAGTTTCTAACGGTGGCGTTGGCGGGAATGGATCAAAACCTAATGGGAGTCAAAATAACTCCGCAAAATCTGATTCAAATAAGTCTGAATCCAACGCCCAATCCCCAACCCAAGAAAAATCCGAGCAATGTCAGCGCGACTTGCAATCCCTCGACACCGCAATCCAGTCCTGCGCAAATTCTGTATCCTCGCACACGAATGACTGCCAACCCGAAAGTAATCTCGAGCTGAAAGCAGCGGGAGCAAAAATTGTCGGCGCGGGTCTTGGCATTGCGGGATCGCTGACTGGTGGCTGCGCCAAAGCTGCTCTGGCGGCCCAGGGTTTGGGTGTTGCACTTGGTGCATTTAGCAATTCCTGCGGCAGTGCTGTGGGTGAGTGTCAAAGTAGTTGTCAGAGTGCCCAATTGCGCCTTAATTCGGCCAGATCTTCTTGTGGAAATTCCATAAGCTCTTCCGAAATTTCAGCGAAAAATGATGAGATCTCTCAGCAGCAAAGAACCTGTCAGGATTTTCAGAAAAATGTAGCTGGTGCGAAACAAGGTCAGCAGCAAGCTGTGCAAGGACTTTCACTTGCCACTCATTGCACCAATCTTAGTGCAAGCACTAGCCAAGCATATTGTTCCACCAATCCTGCAGATCCAATTTGTTACCAAGCATCACAACCAGTTACACTGGCTTTAAGTGGGAATCTTGTGCCCAGTCAGAATACAAATTCTGACTCCACCATTGCTGGTGCAAGTTTAAATAGTCCCGGCGCTGGCAATGAAACTCCAAGTGGAATTGGGTTTAACCAAAATCAGGAACTAAACTTCGACACTAATAATAAACCAAATCCTGGAATTAATTCCGGCGGAGCTGGTAATGCGGGATCGGGTTCACTTCCCGGCACCGGTGGTCTGCAGGGTGCTGCGCGAAATTCCGCGGCCAGTCGGGATGCTCAGATTTTAAATGGCACTCGGGGTTCCGCGCAAAATTACGGTGGTAGTGGTGGAGCTTACAACCCGAACTATCAACCGACGACTTCGAAATTAACCGATGCTCAAGGTCGGGATCTGCGACTTTATTTACCTGGCCAGAAATTTGATCCGCGCCTAAGAACTCCGGCAGCACTACGTGAAGCGCGCGGAATTGCCGGCAGCGAGCAAGATATTTTTGAACTGATCAGCCGCCGATACGAAAGTGTGCGGCCTTCGCTGTTACAAAACTAAAATAGTTTAATCATTAAAACTGTATCCACTTGCCCATTGGAGTAACGATAAGATCCCACTTTTTCATAGCCTAATTTTACATACCAATTATACAACCACTGCGTTTCATAAACCGTTTCAACTAGCATCCCTGCAAAACCATGCTTTCTTGCAATTGATTCGGCCATTTTGTATAGATGCAAACCCAGCCCAAATCCTGCGACGTCTCTGCGAACAGCGGCTTTTTTAAAAATTAGAAAATCTGTTTCGAAAATTAATTTTTCCACCTCTATGATTGGGGAAAACACCAGGGGGCCTTCTTTTCCCTCTGTAAATATAACTTTGCCTTCGGATTTTTTTAGTTTCCCAATGTCCACACTAAAAGTGCCAATGATTTCTTGATTTTCATTTCTTGCAACAAAACCTTTTCCCAGCAAATGTTTTTCGGTCTGCAAATCAGTTTGCAACATCGGACCAAATCGAAAACCTTTTTCTTTCCAAATTTCAAAGGCATTGCGAATCAACTTAGTTACCGCTGAAACATCCTGCACAACTGCTGGGCGAACATTTACGACTTCGTGATTCTTAAATTGAATTTGCAATTCTTGATTGAAAATCACTGAAGCCCCCTAGTTTCGATAAATACTATTCTGCGCAAAATCTTTTGCATTAAGCGGAACTAAAAAGATTTCGCCAAGTGATTGGAATCCTAGCTTTGGAAGAATGTAGTTCCTCATTTTTAAATTGTGACTGTAAATATAGGTTCTGCCTTTAAGTGCTTTTAATGCGCATCCTATTAGATTCGTGCCTAAACCAAGATTTTCATATTCAGGCAAAATCGCCATATTAAATAAAAAATTTGTATCTTTTGAACTGCGAAATGAACTTAAAGTTCCACATATTTTATCTTCTAGCGTAAATACAAAAAACTTTGTGTCTTTTTTACCCAAAAATAAGCGCATCTTTTTTTCAAAAAATTGTTCAGTCTGGGCATTAAAATTAAAAACCTGTGCAACAATTTTAACAAATAAAGGAAAATCCCGGTCAGAAATAATTTTGCAACTATCACTCTTTGAATTACTGATAAGCTGAGTTGAATCAATTGCAAAATACTCAGAAACCTCATTTGCTAAATTTTTATAAGCCTTATCCGTTTGCAATAAATGCCCAATCAGATTTTTTTCCTGGTAAAATTTTTTGCAAAACGCAATATCCGCTTGTGAATATGTGTAAGAAGTTAATTTCGGGTAAACTAAATTCCAATGAGGCACATCAGTTGTATCCGGGCTGTAAAACAGGGATAATTCTTTTGAATATTCTAGAAAAGAAGAAAAAACTTTGAAAATATTTTGTTCTTCACGGATTGCCGCTGCTAGATTATCGCTCATTCAATCTTCATTTCCCAAGTAGCCGTGTGCAGAATTAATTCGTAGCGGAAATTTTCTGGATGATTCCCTTGGCGACTTTTTTATCTTTTTTCAAAGTTTCTTGGGCTTCTTTTTCGGTGCTATACATTCCCACATTCACGCGATACCAAGTTTTTCCTTGGATCTGAACTTTCGAAACAAAAGCAGGCAGACTGTCTTTGTCCTTAATGATTTCTTCCGAGCGTTTCGTTGCGTCGGCTTCATTGGGAAATGAGGCAATTTGAATCGTATAGTGAGTTTGCTGAACATTCGGTGCTGCAACATGTTTTGCTTCGGCAACTTTTTCCACCGCAACCGGTTTCTCGATACTGACTGCAGTTGGTTTGCGTGCTCCACCAACAGTTGCTTTGCCGATTTCACCTGCGGCAGAAGGCACGCCTTCCATTGCGACTTCTTTTGGGCCAACATCGTCGGCAACAAATTCTTCGGCAAGTTTTGCGATCTCGTCATCCGTCGCAACTTCTTTTTCGCCAGTGGCGGCTGTGGGGGTTTCAACAGCTGCTTCGTGGGCACTTGCGACTTCGCCGCCGGCAGATTCGTTGGTTTCTAATTGTGATAAACGATATTGATTATCGCTGAGTTTTTTTCCAACAAAAGTTCCGATGGAAAAAGCTAAAAGACATGTGAAAAAAACCAAAGACAGTTTGATAACTGAACCTGAGGAAACTTTCATTGCGCACCCCCTGACTTTACATGATACTTTGCAGTAGATTTTTTGGTCAAACTGAGGTCTAGGTGATGACATGCTAAGAGATGATCTGCAAACCGCATTATTTGCTTGCCAAAAGGGCCGCGAGGTTTTGCTTAAATATTTCGGGCACTTAAAAAATGTTGAAAAAAAAGAGATGGCCGGCCTGGTCAGCGAGGCTGATCGCGAATCCGAAGCCGTTATGAAAAAAATTCTGCTGGACCTAGATCCAGCCGCCGATTTCCTAGGCGAAGAAACCGCCTTTGCGGAAAATACGAAAACTTATCAAAAATCTGATCGCAGGTGGATTTTAGATCCCCTTGATGGAACAACCAACTTTGTTCATTCGTTTCCAATTTTTTGCATCAGCCTAGGTTTGGAAATCAAAGGCGAAATGCAAGTGGCCGTTATCGATGTTCCGATTTTTCAAGAAACTTATACCGCATGGAAGGGCGGCGGAGCTTATGTCAACGGTGTCCGCATGAAAGTCAGCGCCACGGAAACTTTGGAAGACTCATTGCTGGCGACAGGATTTTTTGCCGAAGACAAAGTCGCCCTGCAGGAACAAATCGGATTTTTCACCAATATTGTTTCGCGTGCTCATGCTGTTCGCAGGCCCGGGGCTGCGGCCTATGATTTAGCGCAAGTTGCACGCGGAGTGTTCGATGGATTTTGGGAAAAGAATTTAAGTCCCTGGGATTCTGCAGCCGGCATGTTGCTGGTGCAAGAAGCCGGCGGTCGCGTGGTGACTTACCAAGGCGGAAAATATTCTCCGTTTGAAAATACTATTTTGGCGACGAATGGAAAAATTGAAGCAGAACTGCTGAAGTATTTAAAGAAATAAAAAGGCGGTTGAACCGCCGATTAAAATCCTTTTCTGCCGCCGCGAATTTCGCGTTCGGGATGAGAATTTGCATTGGCTAAAGTTCCATATGCCTTCAACATTTCATTATATTCTTTATTCTCGCAAATGTACTGAGCTGCGCGAATGCTGACCGAGCTGACAACCATGGCTTGGCCAGTTGGCTTTCCGTTAGCATCGCGGATTTCAACACTGACCAATGCCTTTAAATATCGCTGCGCGCGCAACATTTGGCCCACCGTAAACGTCGAGGTAAAAGGCTTGCTTAGAATGCCCGCAACCAGATTACGAAATTCGCCAACCAAAGTTACATCCGATGTGGACTGAGGCGTAAAGTTTAATAAAGTATCAACAAGGGCAGGCGCGTAAACTCGGGGCTGTTCTTTTCTTGAGGTTCCATCACCGCCAGAGCGAAGTTGAGCTTGAGCATTGCCCAGCAATAAGATGGACACTAAAAATCCAGCGCACAATTGAAAAAAGTTTTTCATTTAGAACCTCCTAAAAAGTTTGAATGTCAGGTGTAAGGCAGTGCAGACGGAAAAACAATAGAGACAATTTTCATTCAGAGAAATTGTAGGAATTTGTCAGTGTTTCTATTTAATCCTATGGCTGGCATAAACAAAACTTATACAAAATATTCATGCGAAGGCGATGATCCTTCGCATGATGAATTAAGAATTTTTAAAATTACTTATTTGCGTTCACGAACTCGGATGTCAGCTTGAGTGTAAGCGCGTGGACCATCGCTGTGCACAACAACGGGAGCCGGCATACCAGCCTTCTTTCCTTCGAGGTAAATCGTTCGCAGTAGTTCATGCGCGGTCAATTCACGATTTTCTGCACGGGCGTTTGCTACTTGTTCACGCCAGATTTTCATCATTTCGCGATCGTCTGCTAAATCCGAATTTCCGGCACGAACTCCAACAGCCGCAAAAGAGATAATTAAACCTACGGCGATTTTGGTGAAGTTTTTCATTTTATCCTCCTTAAGATTTGTGGAATTGATTTTCCAAACTACAAACTTAATTAAACATAACAACTTATAATCCTTTGATCCAAAAAACACAATAGCAACAAGCGTTTTTCATAGGGAAAATCGTCGTCCTATAAGATATTTTTATGGACGAAATTAGGATGAGAATCGATTAAACAAAAAAGTGTCTAAAAGTTATTCGCTTTGATGGCTCTTTCTTCTTTTTGTGGGTTGGGTAGGTTATTCAGGCATAGTGCTGCTGGCCTAAGGACTTAGGATTTAAATCCAGCATATTTGATTTCATCTTCCTGCTTTCTCCGCCAATTCTTTGGCGCAGTTCAAAAACCAAAAATTAGTTAAACTAGCGCAGTTTGGGTCTGATCCCCAATTTCAATCCCAAAGTCGTGTTGGCATTTTGGTTGCTAATTTTTGTCAGCAGGAGGGATTCCGTGGCAGAAGAAAAAGCAACAGCACCCGCACCGACAGTCGATATGACTCCTACAACGGGGGGCGGCGGTAATCAAAAGCCGACCTTATTTATTTTGTTGGCCGTCATAAATATGGCAGTCGTGGCATCCGTTGGCTGGATGTTATGGAAGGGCCGTCAAAAAGAAGCCTCCGAACCTAAACTGGAACAAGTTATTAAAGGTGAAGCCAGCGTCGAACCGGAAGGCTCTGCCAAAGCAGAGGGCGAAGGCAAAGAAGGTGGCAAGAAAGAAAAATCTTTTACCTCGAAAACCATTCCGCTTGAGACTTTCGTCGTGAACCTTGCCGGCGCCAAAGGCCGTCGAGTCATCAAAGTTAATTTGGAATTAGAATTAAAAGGCGAAGGCGTCGCCGAAGAAGTCGAAAAACGAAAAGCGCAAATTCGCGACATCATTATTATCTTACTGTCGTCCAAGACTTACGAAGAGGTTTCGCAAAAAGAAGGTCGCGAAAATTTACGAAATGAAATGAAAGACACCATAAACAGTTTTTTGTCGAAGGGGAAAATCCTGAATATTTTCTTCACCGACTTTATTTATAGCTAGGAGTTCTGCGTGAATCAGGTCCTGTCACAAAGCGAAGTTGATGCTCTACTTGCCGCCGTTTCGGAAGGCGAGGTCGCGCCTGGCGAAAGTGGCGGCGGCAAAGATTCTGGCAAACCCCAGGATGATCGACGTATTCAAACTTACGATCTGACCAGTCAGGATCGAATCATCCGTGGTCGTCTGCCGCAGCTGGAAGTTATTTATGAAAAATTCATGCGAACTTTTCGAGTTTCCTTATCTTCGTCCTTAAGAAAAATTGCCTCGATCACTTTGACTACCACTGATTTTTTAAAGTTCGGCGAGTTTATTAATACTTTGCCCTTACCAACCTGCATGAGCGTTCTGCGATTCGGAAATTTACGTGGATCCGCGCTGATGGTGATCGAAAGTAAATTGGCTTATGCACTGGTGGATAGTTTTTTCGGTGGAGCCGATCGTCCTTATACCAAGATCGATGGAAAAGATTTTACTCCGATCGAACTTTCCATTGTTCGTAAAGTGGTCGAACTTGCGATCAATGATTTAGAAGCCGCCTGGGCTTCGATTGAAAAAATTGGCTGTTCCTTTGTGCGAACCGAAGTAAACCCACAGTTTGTGGGTATTGTGCCACCGACCGATGTGGTGATCGCATCCGTCTTTGATGTGGAAATGGAAAATGCTTCGGGCACGATTTCTTTGGTTATTCCCTACGCCACAATTGAGCCAATTAAACAAAAACTTTCTACAGGTTTCCAAGTGGAATCGGATCAAACTGATAAACATTTATGGACTGCGATTATTAAAGATCAACTGATGGACACCAATGTCGAAGTCAAAGTGAATTTGGGTGAAAATCAAATTTTAATGTCAGATTTAATGGAACTTAAAATCGGGGATGTCATTCCGCTGACCCAAGATGCGACGGGCGAACTGAATGTGCAAATTGAAAGCGTTCCCAAATTTAAAGCCTTTTTCGGAAATCATCACGGCACCGTCGCAGTGCAAATAACCAAAGTAATTGAAAGATAAGGAGATTTTATGGCATCTGATGCAATTGAACAAATTATGGCAGCCCTTCCTGACGAGGGTGGGGCCGCAAAGACTGATGACAGTTCTGGCGCAGGATCTGGTGGCAGCAGCGGTGGTTCTGGGCATACGGCGGACAGTGGAAACCGCGATCGCAATTTAAAATTAATTTTAGATATTCCCCTGCGAGTCACTGTGGAAATAGGCAGAACTAAAATGCCGGTCAGCGAACTTCTGAACCTTACTCAGGGCAGTGTTATTGAATTGAGCAAGCTTGCCGGCGAACCGATGGAAGTTTTCGTCAATGATAAATTAATCGCGCGCGGTGAAGCCGTCGTCGTGAATGAAAAGTTCGGTGTTCGTTTGACGGATATTATTTCAACGTCAGAAAGAATCGAGCAACTGGCATGATGAAGTTTTTGGCTTTGATTTTTTTAAGTCTGCAACTTTTCTGTTTAACGGTTAAGGCCGAAGTGCCGCAGGCGGAAAATGAAATTCCATTGGCTTTGGAAAAAGTCGATGCGGCAAAAGCCGCCGGTGGCGGTGCAATGCAAATCGCACTGACCGTAATTGGAATTGTCTTAGTTGGAGTCGGAAGTTTTTATGGTCTGCGCCGGTTTACAAAACCAAATCAGCGCAAATCTGGTCCGCAAATCAAAGTCATCAATCAGCATTGGTTAGGTCCTAAAAAAAGTTTAGCGGTGGTCAGCATTTCTGGTGAGTCTATGCTTATCGGTGTGACTGACCACCATATTTCCTTAATCAAAAGTTTATCTTTGCTGGACGAAGATCTGCAGGAAGACGCAGCCCCAGTTATCAAAGACAAGTTCTCGCAAGTGATTCGACAAAAAGAACAGGCAAAAAATCCACGCACGTTCGAAGAAAAAGAAGAATTTTCGTTTCAAGGTTTACAAGACGGTATTCGTAAGAAAATTTTAGATCGAAACTAGAGGTTTTTTTGAAAAAGTTTTTGTTTCTAAGCATTTTACTTTTTGGATTTTCAGCCCTGGCTCAGGTGACTTACCCATCTGTGAATTTGGGATTTAAAACCACCGACAATCCGCAAGAAGTTGTGAATGCTATTAAAATTATCCTGATGCTGACGGTTCTAACATTAGCGCCAGCAATTTTAATTTTAATGACCGGGTTTACTCGTTTAATTATTGTGTTTTCTTTTTTACGACAAGCCATGGGTGTTCAGCAATTGCCGCCGAACCAACTTTTAATTGGGTTGTCCTTATTTCTAACATTTTTTATTATGAATCCAGCATTTAAAGAAATGAATCAAACCGGCATTCAGCCTTATTTAGATGGAAAAATTGGCCAGGATCAGGCCGTTGAAAATACTTTGTCCCCACTGCGCAGATTTATGTTTACGCAAACACGTCCTGAAGATTTGTCCTTGTTTATCAGACTTAGTAAAATTGAAAAACCCAAAACTAGGGCTGATGTTCCCACAATTGTTTTGGTTCCTTCGTTTATTATTTCAGAATTAAAAACAGCGTTTAAAATTGGTTTTATTATTTTCCTGCCATTCTTGGTGATCGACATTGTTGCATCCAGCGTTTTGATGGCGATGGGGATGATGATGTTGCCGCCGGTGGTAATTTCTTTGCCTTTGAAAATTATGGTTTTTGTTTTGGTCGACGGTTGGGGATTATTGGTCGGGTCTATGGTCAAAAGTTTTGGTTAAGGAGGCGCAATGACAGAAGAACTGATTTTAAGATTAGGACAGGATGCTTTGCGAACCACAGCGATGGTGGCGACGCCGTTACTAGCCAGCACTTTGATTGTGGGTCTTGCCGTCAGTATTTTTCAAGCAGTTACGCAAATCAATGAGGCGACCTTAACTTTTATTCCAAAAATGATCGTGATTGCTTTGATTTTAGTTTTCGCAGGCCCCTGGATGCTCGATGTAATCCAAAGTTATACCATTGGGATTTTTGAAAATTTGCCTGCGATGGTGCGTGAATGAATTTATATCAGCTGACCGAAGTTCAATTGCTTTTTTACGCATTGATATTTCTGCGCTGTATTGCTTTTATTTTTTCGTCGGCCATTTTTGGTCAGATGCAAATTTCTACTCCGGTAAAAATATTATTAAGTTTATTGCTGGCAATTTGTTTGGGGCCGACATTGAAAATGTCTGCTAATTTTTCTACGGGTATTCAAACTCAGATTATTGCTTTTGCTGCCATGGAAGTGGTGTTCGGATTGATGTTGGGATTTTTAACTCGGCTGGTGTTATTTGCTTTGGGGCAAACCGGGGAATTGGTTTCCACTGCTCTTGGTTTAAATTCTGCGCAGCTTTTTAATCCTGCCTTGGGTGTCTCGTCCACAGCCTTTGATCAATTGTATGTCTTGTTGGGAACTTTGTTGTTTCTGTCTTTGCGTGGGCATCATTTGCTTTTAATCGGCCTGCAGCAAAGTTTTGATGTTTTAAGTATTGGATTTACTCAATCCCTGACGCTGTCTTCGCAATTTTTGGGAACCATTGTGCAAAAATTAATGTGGATTTCCCTGCAAATGGCATCGCCGGTGATGGTTTCCATTATGCTGGCCAATGTCGCGTTGGGTATTTTGGGAAAAGCAGTGCCTCAGTTAAATGTTTTGGTCACCAGTTTTCCCGTTACAATTTTATTGGGAATGGGTGTGATCTTTATTTGTTTGCCGATGCTGCTAGCCGAGATGAACGGTATCACGGTATTTTCAGAAGAAGTTTTTAAAGCTGCGTTTCAAGAATTGCGACGCTAATTGAAAGGACAAGCCAAGGATGGCTGAAGAGAGTTTAGGCGATAAGACAGAACAGGCCACAGACGCCAGGCGCGAAGATTTTCGACGCCGCGGTCAAGTCGCGCAAACGCGCGAACTGGGTGCTGCATTGATTTTGCTGTCGGCATCGGGAATAATTTTAATCGCAAAAGGTTTTTTTCAAACTCACATTTCAGAATTCTTTCACAGAGTCTATGGCGAAGAAATCCACAACGTTGTGCGCACCGGAAGTTTGGGCGATCTGGCACCCATCTTTGGCAGTAAAATTTTGTTGCTGGCCGTTCCACCTATTTTGTTGGCTGCAGTTATTGGTGTTTTAAGCCAAGTCATGCAAACCGGCCTGGTGCAAGTCGAAGACGCTATGTCGCCACAGTTCGAGCGATTAGATCCCATTCAAGGATTTAAAAAAATATTCAGCATCCGCGGTTTCGCCGAAGGATTTAAATCGCTATTAAAATTAATGGCCATCACTTTTATTCTTTATCTTTTATTGCACCGAGAAATTACTTTGCTGCCACATTTATTGTCCAAGGATCCTCAGCAAATTTTTGATTTATTAGTTAAAATTACCAGCCAACTTTTATTTGGTGTGGGCTTATCGCTGTTGGTATTAGCTGTGGCCGATTATTTTTTTCAATACTGGCAATTAGAACGTCAGATGATGATGTCGAAACAAGAAATCAAAGAAGAAGTGAAACAACGAGAAGGGGATCCGCAAATTAAATCCCGCATTCGCAGAATTCAGCGCGATATGGCGCAGAAACGAATGATGGCGGCGATTCCCAAAGCCGATGTTGTCATCACCAACCCAACTCACATTGCTGTAGTTTTAAAATACGATGCCAATTTGCCGGCACCGCAATTGGTGGCAAAGGGTGCTGATTTGATTGCCGAAAGAATTAAAGCCATTGCGCGGGAACACAATATTCCTGTGATTGAAAATAAACCCATCGCACGAACTATTTTTAAAACTATGAAAATTGGACATGTAATCCCGCGTGAGCTGTTTGTCGTGGTCGCAGAAATTTTGGCCTACGTTTATCGTATGAAAAAGAAAATGAGGGCTTCGTAATATGGAAGCATTGTTTCAGTTTTTAAAACGCTTCGAAAAATACACTAAAAATGTCGACATCGTTATAGCCTTTGCCTTGTTGTCGATTTTAAGTGTCATGATCATTCCCCTGCCTCCCTTTTTGTTGGATTTGGCTTTGTCATTTTCTTTGGCTTTGGCACTGTTGATTTTACTGATTTCACTTTACACCAAAAAATCTTTGGATTTTTCTGTGTTTCCATCTTTGCTTTTAATCACGACCTTATTTCGTTTGTCATTAAACGTTGCGACCACGCGTTTGATTTTAACTCATGGACATGAAGGCACTCATGCCGCCGGTGATGTGATCTTTGCATTCGGGCATTTCGTGGTTGGAAATAACTATGTCATTGGATTTATCGTATTCTTAATTTTAAACGTGATTAACTTTATTGTTATCACCAAAGGTTCGGGACGAGTCGCAGAAGTTGCCGCACGATTTACCTTGGATGCAATGCCAGGTAAACAAATGTCGATCGACGCAGATTTAAATGCAGGATTGATCAACGACCAAGAAGCCCGCAGACGTCGAAAAGAAATCGAACAAGAAGCTGACTTTTACGGAGCCATGGACGGGGCCTCGAAATTCGTTCGAGGGGATGCCATTGCGGGGATCATCATCACCTTGATTAATATTTTGGGTGGTTTGTTGATCGGGATGATTCAAAAGGGTTTGGATATTTCCACAGCAGCAAAATATTATACCATGTTAACCATCGGGGACGGATTGCTGACGCAAATTCCTGCTCTGATTATTTCTACGGCGGCTGGTATGATTGTCACTCGATCATCAGGTAACGAAGAAAATATGGGTGCCGAAGTTGCTAAACAAATGTTGTTAAATCCACGCGCACTTGCTTTGGCAGGTGGCGTGATCGGATTGCTGGCACTGATTCCAGGATTGCCAATGTTTCCATTCTTGATTATGGGTTCGATCTTAGGATTTACCTCTTGGATCATTCAAAAATACAAAAAAGAAGAACAAGACGCGGAAAAGAAAAAAACCGAAATCGCCGCCCGCGGACCAAAAAAAGAAAACATCGAATCGATGTTGCCCTTGGATATGGTCGAACTGGAAGTTGGTTATGGATTAATCAATGTGGTCGAGTCTGACAAAAGTGGAGATTTACTGGAACGCATTGCCAGTCTTCGGAAACAATTTGCTATTGATTTGGGAATTGTCGTTCCATCCGTACACATTCGCGATAATTTACAATTAGCTCCGGGCGAATACCGCATCATGATCAAGGGAAATAAAGTTGGAGGCGGAGTGCTGCGACCAGAATATTTATTGGCCATGGATCCAGGAAATGTTTCAACACAAATTGAAGGAATCGCCACGAAAGAACCCGCATTTGGTTTGGACGCTCTGTGGGTTTCGCCCAATCGCAAAGAAGAAGCTGAAATTGCCGGATACACAGTGGTGGATTTATCAACCGTGATTGCAACTCATTTGTCGGAAGTCATCCGCACACATGCACACGAATTGTTGGGCCGTCAGGAAGCATCTTCATTGATCGAAAATTTCAAAAAGACTCATCCCAAAGTTGTGGAAGAACTTATTCCAGATCTGCTGTCCTTGGGATCTGTCGTGCGAGTCTTACAAGCTTTGTTAAAAGAACAAGTTTCAGTGCGAGATATTTTGACTATCTTTGAAACCTTGGCGGATGAAGCGCCTCGTTCAAAAGATATTGATGTTTTAACTGAAGCTGTTCGTAAAAACTTAGGTCGAAGTATCACAGCGAAATATGTTACCGAAGAGGGCACCGTTCCAGTTTTAACTTTGGCGCCGCAGTTAGAGGATTTAATTTCAGGATCTTTGTTGCAAACCGAACAAGGCGTGCAGTTGGTCATGGATCCTCAAACAGCAAGTCGTTTAATTTCGCGGGTGGCGCAATCGGTGGAAGATCATCCGGAAATTGCCAGTCAGCCCATTCTTTTAACCAGCCCTGGATCGCGCAGACATTTGGCGAAATTGATCAACCGATTTATTCCTCAACTCGTTGTGCTTTCTCACAACGAATTAACCAGTGATGCTCAAGTTCAATCTGTCGGAGCCATCGCCTTAGGAACCCCCGGAGCCATGGAGTTAAATCATGCAAGTTAAAAAGTTTGAAGCCCGCACCATGAAAGACGCCTTGGAAATGGTGAAATCACAAATGGGCCCCGAAGCGATTATTTTATCCGTCAAAGACAATCAAAAAAGTTTTGGTTTGGTCGGCGATCGCAGCATTGAAATTACTGCTGCAGTATCCGATGAGACTTTGCATAAGAAAAATTTTGTGGAATCGAAAATGCGCAACCAAGATCGTGCTAAGTTTGCACAGGTTTCTGCTCGGCAACAAATTGATGTGATTGATAAAGTAATTAAAAAGCATTTACAAAAAGACGAAGTGCGTGGGCACGCCAGGCGTTATGTCGATATCGAAGATGATTATACTCCGGAAATGGCGGCCGAGGTTCGCCATAAATCAGAACCGATTGAAAATCAGGATCTGTCGAAACTGCGCAGCGAAATTGCCGATCTGAAAGAACTTTTAAACCGCAAGGCGGCTACTCACGCAGGTGCGCAGTTTGGTATTGCTGCGCATTTAAATTCAACTTTTGAAAAATTGGTGCAAACGGGGATTCGCCCCGAATATGCAGCCGAATTGGTTTTACTGGTGCAGAAAAATTTATCTTCTTCGCAGCAGTATCGCAAAGCAGCCGTCGAAGCCTGTTTGGGTAGAATGTTTTTATCGGAAATAAAAACGGACCAATGCAATAAACAAATTCATTTATTTGTTGGACCAACAGGCAGTGGAAAAACTTCGACCTTAATTAAATATGCTGGCCATCTGGTCGTGCGCGAGAAAAAACGTGTCGCCTTACTAAGCTGTGATACGGAAAAAGTCGGCGCTTCAGAACAAATGAAAATCTTTTCGCAAATCCTGAATGTTCCATTTGCCTTAATTAAGAAACGTTCTGATTGGTTGCGCGTTATGGGTTTATTGAAAAGCTACGACAAAATTTTAGTGGATATGCCGGGAAAAAATTTGCGCACCAGTGTGGATACAGGTGCTTTGCTGAATATTATGCCGCCACGGGAAATCCAAGAAATTGCCACGCATTTGGTTTTATCCGTTTGGGCCAAGGATACTGAATTGCGTGAAATGGTTAAGCGTTACAAACAAGTTCATTTTACCGATTTAGTTTTTACCGGAATCGATGAATGTTCGCAGCCAGGTTTGATTTACCAAATTCACAAAGAAGTCGCAAAACCCTTATTCGGTTTTGGCATCGGCCCGCGTATTCCCGAAGATTTTGAATATGCAACCAGCGAACGAGTGATCGATTTAATTTTGCAAATTACACAGCCACAGGCAGAGGAAAATCTATGAATCAACGACCCATCATCATCAGCGTAACTTCTGGCAAAGGCGGGGTTGGAAAAACCACAACAACTGGAATTTTATCCCAGCAAATGGCTGATCTAGGTAAAAGAGTTTTAGTCTTGGATGGCGATTTAGGCATGGCCAATCTGGATTTATTTTACGGAGTACGAACCCATTATCATCTGCAGGATGTTATTTCCGGGGATAAAAAATTAAAGGAAATTCTAATTCCCGTGCGCGACAATATTACTTTGATCCCAAGTGGATCAGGTGTGTTGCAGTTGAATCAACTAAATCATTTTCAGCGCAGGTCAATTTTGGATCAGATTTCATCCTTGCAAAACGAATTTGATGTTTTGCTGATCGATACAGCACCTGGTTTAAACGACAATGTTTTATTTTTAAATTGCGCTGCGGACTTAGTGGTAACGGTTATTACACAAGATCCCGCCAGTTTTACGGACGCCTATGCATTGATCAAAGTTCTGAATCAGGAATTTGGCCAACAGAAATTTTTTGTCATGCCCAATCAAGTTGAATCTGAAAAATTAGGCCATGAAATATTTCAACGGTTTGAAAAAGTCGTCGATCACTTTTTGGATGTGTCTTTGATCTATGCAGGGGCTTTGCCCTTCGAAGGTCGAGGCGCTTTGTGCACTTTACAAAATGCGCAAAATACAAACTCAGCCGAGTTTAAACGTGCAGTGCTTGAGCTTTCCACCAATTTAATATCGGTCGAACAGCCAGTTTTTAAGAATTACGGAATCGATTTCTTCTTCGAACAGGCCATCGGTTGGGCTTCTTAGAAACAAAGAGTGATCTTAAGTGCGACTGTCTTCTAAAATAAAGTAAGGGTGTGCGATGACAAACAGCAATAACAACAGTTCAGCATTACTTAAAAAGTTTAAAAGTAATCCCAAGGAACTGACTGCTCAGCAAAAAAATGAATTGATTCAAGAATATGCTCCGCTGATCAAATTCATCGCGCAAAAAATTGCCGTGCGATTGCCGTCGAATATTGAACTAGATGATTTAATTTCTGCTGGTGTCATTGGGTTGATGGATGCCATCGATAAATATGATCCGACTCGAGATAATAAATTTAAGACCTATGCCGAGTTCCGCGTGCGCGGAGCTATTTTGGATGAATTGCGTTCGCAGGATTGGGTACCGCGGTCGATCAGGGATAAGGCCAAGCAATTGGATCGCACGGTCGGTCAGTTGGAACGACAATTTGGTCGTGCGCCCACTGAAGAAGAAATTTGTTCGGCCCTGCAAATTTCGATGGAAGAACTTTACGATTTAATTAATAAAGTGCGTCCGGTCAGTTTGTTGTCGATCGATGATGCGCAAACTTTTTCGAATACTGATAAAAAATCAATTTTAAACTTGCTGGAAGGTTCGTCGACGCAAAATCCTTATAATCAATTGAATGTGAAAGTTGTGA
>JBBQHD010000042.1:0-20169 GCA_038323665.1 Bdellovibrionales bacterium | reverse complement strand
ACCGATGTCTTTTCAAAAGTAAGCCCCGAGCATTGGAATATTTTTGTCAGCGCACTTCGCAACTCTGACTTAGTTGTTTATGCTGGACACTCTGGCATTGGACGAAATTTGGATATGACGCAGGGAAATGGATCAAACTCTGATGCGCAAGTTGAAAACTTAAATTTGCATAAGCAAACTATTGCCATTCTCAGCTGTTTTGCGCTGACTTATTTTAAGCCAGAAAAATTTCTTTTTCCCATCGATCATTCCAATGGAAAACAAAGACAAATTATTTATTCTGCGGGGAATATTATGCACTTTAGTTCTATGATTTCATTTCTGCTGGAAAAAACCATGGCGATTTCAGCCGTTCCTTTGACATCCCCACTAGTTGACGAATCTTTAGGGGATAATTTTTTTGTAGTAAAAACAGTTTCAGAGGACCTTGAAAATGAAATCTAATTCTTATTTCCAATTTGCCAAAGAATTTCTAAGAAGCTCCTTGCTGCGAAGGGAACTTAATGGCGAATTCGATAAAACTATTTTCAAAAAATTAGCGGAGCAAGGTTTTTTTGATCTGCGAAAAGATCCTAAAAAATATTTTTCTGCTTTAGAAGATTTAGCAAAAGGAAGCTTGGATTTGCCCTTTTGTGTTTCGTGCGTTGCTCAAACGATTGCCATTGTAATTTTAGATCGATTCTCTCCAAGCCAATGTGAAGGCTTGATTTCAGAATTAGCAAACGGAACAAAACTCGCCGCTATTGCAAACTCCGAGTCCGGCGCCGGCACTCAACTCAAACTTATGAAGGCCTCTCTGAAAAAAGAGGGAGACGACTTTTTTCTTAGCGGCAGCAAAGAGTGCTTTACCAATGGTCCCGCAGATGTGGTTTTCTTTTCTGCTTGGGATGAAAAAATCGAAGTTTTTTTGGTCGACGGGGCGCGAACAATGCAAAAATCAATCAATTCAAATCTTTTTGGCTTTAAAACAGGACAAACAGGTTCAATTGTGGTCGAGAATCTGAAACTTGATCCCAGTAAAGATCGGATCGGCCAAATTGGTGATGGTGTTAAAATATTTAAATTATGCTTTGATTTAGAGCGCCTTATGATTGCAATTTGCATTAATGCGGTTTTAAAAGAAATTTTAGTGGACGCAAAGCAGTTTGTTAAAAATAAAATAGGCTCTACAAAACTGCGATCTTGGCCCCAATATTTGCAGGAAAAAATTGTTCATTTGATCGCTATCTCGTCACAAATGGATGGGCTTATTCAAAGCATCTTACCTTCAATAAATAATTTTACAGGAAATGACCTCGAAAAGAGCCATCAAAGGCTTTCTCTTTTAAAATACTCTGCTGTGGAAAAAGGAATTGAGGCCGCGAATCTTTGCATTGAACTGATTGGCCCATCATCTCTTTCAACTGAACATTATTTACAAAAAGTTTTGCGCGATCTTTATTGTCTTAAATTTTTAGGTGGCACCAAAGAACTGCAAAAAATGGTGATCTTTGAAGATTTCGTTACCGAACAAAATTTAAATGAGGAATGTGATGAAAGAAAATCAGCTTAAACTTATCGAAGACCTGGGATTATTTAATATTCATTTGCAAAACACTTCAGGACGGCATATCGAAACAAATAAAGGCCAATTAATTGATTTTGTCAGCACGAACTATTTAGGGTTCGAGTTTGAGCCTCTTTTGCACAAAAGAGGCAGCGAGTTTTCAGAAAAATTTGGCACCTGCGCAGGATGGTCTCGAATGGAGCTTAACCCCAAACCTTATTCCGACGCAGAAAATCGAATCGCAAAATTCTTAGGCGCTGAAAAAATTCATTTGTCCCATACGATCACGATTACTGCGGCAAGCTTAATTCCAGGAGTCGTCAAAAAAGGAACTCTTTTCACCGATGAGAAATTGCACACCGTAATTTGGGAGGCCTGCCGCTTGGCCCGAGATCACGGCGCCAATATAAAAAAATTTAAACATCAAAATATGAATGATTTAGAAACGCTTTTAAAAGATCCAAGTCTGCCCCATCCAAAAATGGTTTGTGTGGACGGGGTTTATAGCATCAGCTCAGAGATTGCCCCCATTCGTGATCTGCAACTGCTTTGTGAAAAATACGGGGCCTGGTTGCTGGTCGACGACGCCCATGGGTTTGGTGTTTTGGGTCGAGATCCAGACTTACAAAATCCCCTCGGAAAGGATGGTAGTGGTGTCGTTTCCTTTTGTGGCGGTAATTATGATCGCACTTTTTATATGACCAGTTTTGGAAAAGCCTTTTGCACTCACGGCGCCTTTTCCGTCATTCCCAATCAATATTTAGAAAATGTAAAAGCTTTCTCGACCCAATATCTTTTCTCAAATCCCATCAGCCCTCATGCTTTGGGCACAATCGATGCTGTTTTGGATTTAAATGAATCTTTGGGAACACTCCGCAGAAAAAAAATTTTTGGACTCACACAGCAGATGACCGCTGGCTTAAAATCTTCGGGAACTAGTTTTTTAAATGTTCTTTCCCAGCCAATTGTATTCACAACTATAGGTTCTTTTGATGCCTTCAAACAGGCTGCCTTGGGATTTGTAGAGTCTGGGATCTTACCGGGATTTCGAGCTTTCCCCGTAGTTCCCCCCAATGAGTGTGGGTTTAGATTCGCCATTACGGCACTCCACACTGAAGATGATATTGAAAAGGTTGTCTCGATATTTAAAAGTTTTTCTCGAAGGGCTGCATAAATCTATCGCCCCTCCATGCGCTCCGAAGGACTATCTTTTTTAAAATCACCGGGTCTTGTGGATAAAAATGCAGCTGGACGTGCAAAAGATTTGCTTTCTGTGGCGCAGACATCTGCATCTGGGCAGACTACTTGCGCGGCGGTTGATGATTTGGGTTTGCAAATAATATTTTTGCTTTTAACAGCTTCATCCGGGCAAGAAACCGTTGCAAAACAGAAAAGCCCTGAACCGCAATTAGCGGTGGGCATAATTTTTCCTATACTGACAGGATCTTGCTGACTGATGTAATTACATTTTGCATGGGACAGAGTGGCCACTGCACTTAATATAAGAAATACTGAAATTTTTGAATACATGGTTTACTCCTTAGAGCTTTTGTTAAAAGATGGCCATTGCTGGAATTGTTCTCGAGTTAGTTCAACTTGGATTTTTTCTCCTGCGGCAAGCTTGGTTGATTTCGGTATCCAGGCACGTGGAGTTTTCATAACTTTTTTTGATTCTTGATCGCAAATTAAATCTGCAATTTTGTCATTGAATGATTTTACTGTGCAAAAAATTGTTCCCGAATTTCCTGTTGCAGAAAAAGCTGAAGCTGAAAATAAAAGAATGCTTAAAAATAACTTTTTCATATTTACCTTACCCCATTCCGAGGATTTGTGATTTGCAATGTTTGCTTATCGTCGACTGAAATCACAATATCATTGTCATCGGCACAGTCATTCGCTCTTGGGCATTCCCACCCGGCCTTGCTTCTGAAAGCAAAACAAAGCGTTTTGGTTACAATTCCACTGCCCTTCCCATTGCTGCACCATACATTCCCTGCACAAATAGGTTTTTCGCACTCTGCAGCTGAAAACTGAATGGGCGGTGCAGAAAATTGTGGAAATTCATCGCGCGACCACTGAGGTTTTGCAACCTCACTAGTATACACGCAGTTCATGGCAGCTTGCGATGCCTGCACCGTCAGTCCTATTAAAAACAGAAAAATGTATTTCATGATTACCTCTTGATTGGTAATCTAATAGTTTTACGGGCCGAATTAAAGTCCAGTTTTTTCGATTTTTCTACCTATTGCTAGGTGAAATGGCGCTGAACGACCAACAGCCAACACATTGCACACCAAAAAAGGAACTGTTAGCTTATTTTCATGAACATCTACATCGCTTCTGATCATGCGGGTTTTGATTACAAAGAATTTGTTAAAAAATCTTGGCCGCAATTGAACTCACAATTTCAAATGCAAGATCTTGGACCGCAAAATACAACGTCTGTCGATTACCCTGATTTTGCCAACCTTGTTGCGGAAAAAATAAAATCTGATTTGGATCAGGGTAAAAAATCTTTTGGAATTCTGATTTGCGGATCTGGTCAGGGAATGTGCATGCGGGCCAATAAGTTTTCTTGGATTCGCGCGGCCCTTTGTTGGTCAGAAGAAATCACCCGCTTATCTCGGCAGCACAATGATGCCAATGTCATTTGCTTGGGCAGTAGAGTGCAATCTCAAGCAGATTGCCTGTCATTCATAAAAGTATTTGTGCAAACCGAATTTGAGGCAGGACGCCACCTGCAAAGAGTTGCCAAACTATCCGCAAGTTCTGCAAAGTAAACCAAATTACCCGTTTAAAAAGGAAGGCCATGAAAAAAACCTATCCCCTAATCCAAAGGGAAGATCCTGAAATCTATAAATATTTAATGTTGGAAAATGACCGACAGCAAACCGGTTTAGAAATGATCGCATCGGAAAATTATGTTTCTGATGCGGTGATGGAAGCGCAAGGCAGCATTCTGACCAATAAATATGCCGAAGGTTATCCAGGAAAACGTTATTATGGCGGCTGTCATTTTGTGGATTCGATCGAACAACTGGCCATCGACCGAGCAAAAAAATTATTCGGCTGCAACTTTGCCAACGTTCAACCCCATTCAGGATCGCAAGCAAATATGGCGGTTTACCTTGCAGCCCTTAAGGCAGGCGACACCATTTTAGGAATGGACTTGTCCCACGGTGGACATTTGACGCACGGGTCCCCGGTGAATTTCAGCGGGCTTTTATTTAAAGCAACTTCTTACAAATTGGATTCCACAACTGGTTTATTAAACTACGATTTAATTAAACAAACCGCCTTGGAAGTAAAACCGAAATTATTAATTGCAGGTTACAGTGCTTACCCACGGTTTTTAGATTTCGAAAAATTTCGTGAAATTGCAGATCTTGTGGGTGCTACTTTGCTGGTCGATATGGCGCACTTTGCAGGGCTTGTCGCGACGGGCGCGCATCCATCTCCGTTTCCCTATGCGGATTATGTCACCACGACGACACACAAAACTTTGCGTGGGCCCCGCGGTGGAATGATTCTGACCAATGATGAGGCCAAAGCCAAAATCGTGAATTCCCGTATTTTTCCAGGCATTCAGGGCGGTCCCTTGGAACATGTTATTGCTGGAAAAGCAGTCGCCTTCAAAGAAGCTTTGCAGCCTGAATTTAAAACCTACATTCAAAATGTTGTGATCAATGCAAAAACTTTGGCAGAAAGTTTACTATCCCAAGGTTGGTCCTTAGTAACCGGCGGCACTGATAATCATTTGCTGTTGCTGGACTTAAGCGAAACTGCGGTAACTGGATCCGTTGCAGAAAAAGCCTTGGATGATGCAGGAATTACCGTCAATAAAAACACCGTGCCGAATGAAAAGCGTTCTCCGTTTGTGACCAGCGGAATTCGTATTGGTACCCCGGCACTGACGACTCGCAAAATGGGACCCGGCGAGATGAAAAAAATTGGTCAGTGGATCACCTTGGTTTTGAAAAATGTCGATCAACCTGCGGTTATTGAAAAAGTCAGAAATGAAGTAAAAGCCCTGTGCGAATCATTTCCTATCAATCAGTAGCACTGGCTGCATTTTTAATATTTCAGTTGGGCTGTGGTCATTCCACAACCCGACCTGCAAGTAAAAACAAGGTAGAGCAAAAAACTTTTGCCATCGAAAAATCACAGTCTTATTTTAATTGGCCGGTTGTTGAGGCCAGATTGTCCCGCGGATTTAAACCCAAAAGAACCGGCAAAGGCCGTCGCAAACGGCCACACTTTGGTATCGATTTGGCGGCGCCAAAAAACACACCCATTTTGGCATCACATTCGGGCTGGGTGATTTATACCGGTAAACAATTTCATGGTTATGGAAAAATGATCCTGATCGAAGGCGATCACGGTTGGGCCACACTTTATGGTCATCTTAATAAGATCAATGTTTATGAAGGTAAAAAAGTCAGTGCCGGTGACGTTATAGGCCTTATGGGCCGCACTGGGCGCGCCACTGGCGTCCATCTGCATTTTGAAATTCGCCATGAACATCAGCCGGTTGACCCCTTGCTTTACCTGCCTGCGGGACAAAAACTGATCCATCAACGGGCTGAGCTTTAACAGCTGTCTTTGAAAACTTTGTACTCATTCAGTTTATACTAGAAAATTTGCGATAGTTCGATTACATCTGATCACCAAGTTTTTAATTTCATTAAAGGAGATCAAATGAAAAGTATTTTTTTAGTAGCTGCTTTATTTACAGCAGTGAATGTTCAGGCGCAGACTAGCAAATCAACCGTTGCACCAGCTGCAAACACAAGTTCGACAACATCTTCGGCTGTTGCTCCAGCGAAAAAAGTAAGCTTCACAGCAACACTTTGGAGCATCGTGAACGTAGAAGATTCTCGCCGATTGAAAGGCAGTGCAAGTTTAGACCAAGTGCAAACTTTGGATACAGCTTACGCTTTGTCTTCCACTGAAAAAGCAGGAGTTCGCATCGATCTAGAATATTTCGATAAATCGAACAAAGCCGATGGCGATTATGCTTCAGGGATTCAAGGCAATTTTTCTGCTGGTTACAAACCAGGGCAAAACTTGCGCGACCCATCTTTGTTTTACACACAAAAAACAGATTCAAGAATCAATGGTTCAGAACCAATGACTTTCAAATATATGGCTTATTTACCCCTTTCTGATTCTGCCCGCATCACTAACCAAATTGGTTATTTGCGCGCTATAACTGATGCCACTTGGACTCAGTCTGATTCAAGAATGTCTTATGGAGTAGAATTGGATGCTCGCACTTATTTCCGCGGTGAAAAAGTTGCAGATGCTGCCTACAACCCAGCACAAGACAAAGTAACTCAAGAAGCTGTTTATAACTCACGTCTTAATGATGGCAGTTATTTACGTTTGTTGCCAAATGCTGTTGCAACTTTCACAGCATCTAAATCAGTCGATGTTTATGGAAAATTGGGAACAGACACTCGTTTCAAATTCAACCGTGGCCAAGGCGGCAACTTTTATGAAAAAACAGAAGTTGAAGTCGGTACTAATATCAAAGTTGCAAACTTTGTTATTAACCCAAACATCACTGAAGAAGCTGATGTTATCGGCAGCGGATTCGGTTTAGGACGCGCTCCTCAACAAGCTTATAATTTAATTTTAGTGGGAAATTTCTAGTCTCGAATTAGAATTCCGACTTTCCGAAACGCACTCATGCTGAGTGCGTTTTTTTTTGCCCAGATTTAGAAGACAGCTTGGATTTCAACCACATATAAGCTGTGGGCAATATTGAAAACACTATGATTCCAGCAATCAGCAAAGAAAAGTTTTTCTGAACCCAAGGCAAATTGCCAAAGAAAAATCCCAAAGTTAAAAATAAACCAATCCACACCACGGAACCTGTAGCACTGACCAGGGCAAAACTGCTCCAGCGCATTTTTGCAATTCCTGAAACAAAAGGCACAAAGGTTCTTACGAAAGGCATAAATCGCCCGAGGAATACTGTGGCCAGTCCATATTTCTGATAAAACTGTTCGGTCTTTTGAATGTGTGCGCGCTTAATTAGAAAACCTTTGTCCAATAATTTTTCGCCTAAGAATCGGCCAATCCAATGATTGGTCTGATCCCCGGCAATGGCTGCGCAAATCAAAAGCACCGCAAAATATTCAACATGCAATCCATTTGCAGGCATCGCCGACAAGGCCCCGATTGCAAACAGCAAGGAATCCCCGGGTAAAAATGGAGTAAACACCAAACCTGTTTCGCAAAAAATAATTGCAAAGGTCAGCGCATAAATCAAAGTGCCATAGTCGCGCAAAAATTCCGCCAAAAATAGATCTGGGTGTGCCAGAATAAATCGTATTGTTTCCATACTGGAATCTTAAAGGAAATCTGTGTCGACTGTCGATAAGTTGTTCAGCTGATTAACTTTTGTGTCACAGTCTAGCCTTAATTCAGCATTTGGCTTAGGGAATGCTGAAAATATTTTGATAAGCTTTTCCTGGCGCAAGGGTATTGTTAGTCACTTGGCTGTTGCTGAATTGGTATTGGACGTAAAGTTGCGAGATATAGGTATTGTTTTTAATATTGTGAATTAAAATCCGGTATTGATCACAATCATTATCCATACAAAGAGTTTCGATCAATAAACTACCGCCATCATTATAGTTAATCTGTTTGTAGGTATATTGTGGATACGAGGGTGTATTGGTTTGATGATCCGCAATATCGGTCAGCTCTTGCCCTGCTGCCGTTATCTTAAGTGTAACCACACTGTCAAAGGCTTCACCAGTTTTAGTGATCGAAGTGACTGCAACGTTTTGCTGCTGGGTCGGCTGACCACCGCCAGCGAAGGCTGGGGCTGCAATGGTTGCTGCCTTGGTTTGTTTGTTCGTGTTGTCGTTTTGACCGCAGTTTACCAATAAGGATGTCACCGCGATTACTGTTGTCATTAAAATGGCTTTTTTCACATTGCACCTCAATCTATCTGACTGAGATGCAAGGACATTGCCAATGTATTAAACTGAGACAGTTTAATCGTGATTCAAATGCGAATTATTTTTTCTTTTTATCGCCTTTTTTCTCAGGCGCTGCTGCGCTGACTTGATTAGCTTCACCTTTGATATTTATTTTCACTGTATTGCTGACGACCAATCCGCCGGTTTCCATGACTTTGCTCCAAACTAATCCAAATTTGTCGCGTTCGATGCTGGTTGTTGCACTGAAGCCAACTTTTTTGGTTCCCATAAATTCTACTTCGCCGCGGTTAACTAGATCCAAAACAACCTCTTTGGTTTTATCTTTGATGGTCAGTCTGCCGAAGGCTTTGCCCGTTTTCCCGTCCGCAGCCATTTCTACTCGGTCCGATTTAAATGTCATGTTGGGAAATTTTTTAACATCGAAAAAATCATTGCTTTTCAAATGCTCTTCACGCTTGGCATTTTTAGTATCGATGGAATCGGTTTCGATTTTGATATCGACGGCTTTGATTGTATTGGTTTTCGCATCGAAATCGAAAGTTCCTTTGTATTTTCCGAAAGTTCCATCGACATCTGTAATTCCTAAATGAACTACTGTGAATCCCACGCTGCTATGACTTGGGTCGAGTTCGTAAGTTGCGGCTTGTGCAAGTCCTGCAAACAAAAAACCTAAAGCAACAATTAAACTATTAATTGTTTTGTATTGTGATTGAATCATCATTTTCTCTTTTCTGTGTTGGCGACTCTGCTTTGCAGCAGATTCTGTGTTGTTGCGACTAGAATTACGCGATTTCTTATTGCTGTCTTTACACAGCATGACGTTTGCATTTACTATTTACATAAGAGGTCCAGTGTTTATTCATAATAAAAAAAGCTCAATTGGTATTGTGTTGTCAGGCGGCGGCGCGCGCGGCTCGTATCAAGTCGGCGTTTACCAGGCGCTGACCGACATTGCTAAAAAACACAAAGTTCCTTTTAATATTTCTGTTTATTCCGGAGTCAGTGCCGGCGCTATTAATGCTACTTTTTTAGCTGCTTATTCTTCTGATATTTTCAAAGGCGCTTCTGAACTGCGAAAACTTTGGTCCAACCTGACCACCGATGAAGTTTTTTATACCGATGCCATGCAGATGGGAAAAATGGGATTTAAATGGCTGAACGAAATGTCGTTCGGAAAAATGCCCGTGCATCAGCCCGCGCAAGCATTGCTGGATACAACTCCGTTAAGAAAATTAATTCAGAATAATACTCCATGGCTTGGAATTCAAAAAGGTTTAGAAGACCGACATTTTGATCATTTGTGCTTAACCGCTGTGAATTATCAAAATTCTTCCAGTTATTCTTTTATCCAAAGTCGTGATGGTTTTCAAAGTTGGAACAAGCGCAGACGTATTTCGCAAAAAGCATTTATCCAAGCCGAACATGTGTTGGCATCCGCTGCGATTCCGCTGCTGTTTCCACCGGTTAATGTCGATGGAGCATGGTATGGGGACGGTTGCGTTCGCAATTCACATCCTTGCGCCCCAAGTATTTATTTGGGAGCACAAAAATTAATTGTGATCGGAGTTCGCACACAGACACCGACCCTTGCGGATCTGCGTGCTTCGGAAGCCAACAAGCCGCCCTCGGTTGCCCGAGTCATCAATGCTTTACTGAATGCTGTCTTACTGGACGGGATTGAACTGGATGTCGATCGTTTACAAAGATTAAACGCCATGATTGATCAAGTTCCAGAGGATTTTAAAAATAAATTGGAATATCGTAAAGTGGATTGCTTGATGGTTTCGCCTTCCGTCGATATCGGAGAAATTGCTTTAACAAAAGCCCATAACCTTCCCCGTCTGATTCGATATTTGATGAAAGGTCTAGGCAAGCTGGAAGATGCGGCTGAAATTTTAAGTTATCTTTTGTTCGAACCAGAGTTCTGTTCGTTATTGATTGAGCTTGGCTACCAAGATGGGCTAGCTCAAGAAGAAAAATTTTTAAGTTTATTGACGAGTGCCTAACAAATCATTGGGATAAAAGAATGAAATGGTTTTTTATGACCGACCAAGAAGTCAAAGGTCCCTTCAGCAAAGAAGAAATCGAAAGTCTTTTTATTTCAACGCCCCTTGGACTTGCGTGGGGCAAAGGCTTTGCCGAATGGATGGGGCCCAATGATTGGAAAAAGTCAGCTGAATCAGTCAGCCAGCAAGACCTTGCCGCGGAAACACAAGATCCTTTGTGGAAGTTAAAAATTCGCGACAATATTGTGGGGCCACTTTCTTATCTGGAATTAATTCAAACTATTAAACAGCAAGAAGACGTCAACGTCTTGCATGTATGGTCCGAAGCCGATGCAGATTGGAAAGATGTTTTTGCCATCAATCGCATTGTTGAAGATCTAGGAATCACCCGCCGCGAACATTCACGCGTTCCGATTATGGGGAAATTGCACATTGAACTGCCCAAGGGATTTCATGAATCCAAAGTGGTTTCCATCAGCGAAGGCGGATTGGGAATCCACGAAGCGCCGGTCCTGATGTTGGGTGAAAAATTCAAAGCCAGCTTTGAAAGCCCCCATATGTTTGCCACCATCAACGCCACTTGCGAAGTGGTCTACAATGGCGGCGATGGTTATATGGGACTGCGTTTTGTCCATCTGCCAATGGAAGCGAAATCTGGAATTATCGAATACGTGCGTAAGTTTACTAAGGAAATATAAAAGCCTTTTTGAAAAAAATACCTGGATTGAGAAAATACCCCAACAGTGAGATAACAGAACCGGTTATTTCAATTTTTCGATTGGAGGCATTTATGAAGTTATATTTTTTTAGTTTAGTATTTTTAAGCGCGCTTGCGGGAACGGCGCAAAGTTTTGCTGCCGAAAATCCAGTTAACTTATCCGCGCAGGCTCGGATTCAAACCGCAAAAAAAATTCGCAAATATATTGATTTTCGATTAGCACACAAAAATTTTAACATTGAATTCCAAGATATTGCTGAGCTGGATGGCATTAAGCAGGTGGGTTTGGGCGCAAGCGTTTTAGCAAATTTAGGATTTTTCCTTAACCACCCAACGGCTAAGCCCCAGTCTTACCGGATTACTTATAAGGCCTATGTTTTCAAAGAAGGCCCCTACAATCCAGAAAAACTTCCTGATCATGCTTGGGATTTTAATTACGATGCAATCACTCAGGAACTTTTGACCGAAGCCCGAATTTCTATTGCTGGTGCAAATCAAGCCGATCGTTCTTTTGTGGTTCGCATTTCACGCAGTAATTATTTAGAATTTTTGTTGTATGTCTTGGAATCCAGAACTTCGAAATCGCTTAATTTTGATAATAAAATTGAAGACATGACGGCTTTGTAGGAACTCGATCTATGAAATTTATTACTTTTTTGGTTTTACTTTTTGGCCTTCAATTGTTGGCGGCAAATCCGCCAACAATGCTGGATGGGCTTTCCTGCTTGCAGGTAAAATCAAGTGAAAGTCTTAGACTATTTCGCGATATTTATCCCCAAGTGAAACTAGACATTGATTGGCAGGCCGCATTTCCGAAACTAGATCAGCAACTGCGCAAAGAACTCACGGCAGTATTGGCAGCGCACTATGCTTTTCCCATACTGGATGATTCACTTTTTAGAAAAGAAAACCATGGGATGCCCTGCAAAAAAGCGCGTGCAATAGTTTCAAATATTGATTCAGCTGTTCCACAGAATTATTTCAATAGCTGGTCTAGTCAAAATCTAAAAAATTCATTGGCTGCAATTATAGCTTACAACGATTTTGAATCGATGCATTGGTCTTCCATACAAAGTATTTCTAGCCCACCTATCAAAAACGATCTTGAAATTGACGGGCTACTTTTTAAACTGTCCAGGGCGGCCAATAAAATTCAATATTCCGAAACAGAAACCACCTATTTGAAATCTTATTGCGGATTTTACTATCTTGATATCAATGGAATTCTGCGTGGTCTTCAAAAAGGATCCGTGCTTTTTTCCGACGAAGCGGCTGTTAAAGCGATTGCGAATATTGATTCGAGTATGAAGAAAACACCAAGATTTAATAGAAACTTTGTAGTTTACCGCGGCGGATATTATTTAGATCCTGGGTCAGATCAAGTAGGTTCTGATTTTTGGGATAAGGCCTACCACTCTACTTCCTTATCGCCAACCGTGGCTGCAAACGTTACCCCACCTCCTGGCAATAAAATGCAGATTATTGACATCATTACGATCACTCCACAAACAAGATTTGTTTTTGTTCCTTCGGTCATTGAGCAAAAAACAAATAATGAGCTGGAAGTCCTGATTGAACGCAACTCACATTTTCAAGTGATCGAACAACCCATCGTAGTGAATGGCGTTATGTATCGAAAACTTCAGATCTTGCATTAGGCACCCAACAGCCTCTAAAGGTGAATTTCAAATTTAGCTTTTTACCGCAAAAGTAGAGTCCCGTTTTCCCATAAAACCGGGTTCTTTGAAAACCTGCCAGCTTTGTTCTTGCAGAACTTTGCGCAAACGGCCGGTGCAGGCATAGGTTGAAAACCAGGCTTGCTCTGCGGTCCACTGTTGCAACATTTCTTTCAGAAAATTTTCTTCCCATAATTCTTGATTGGCTTTGGTCGAATAAGCATCAAACAAAAACACATTTACTTTTTGTTTGATGAAAGGCAGTGGTAAATTCAGTTCGCCTTTTATACTCCATTGATCAAAATAAGAAATTTTTTCGTGAACAATATTTAAGTCAGATGTCGGATTTTTATCTGTTCCTTCAACCGCATTTTTTAAAAAATTTTTTACATCGATTAGGTCATAATGATTTTCAAATAATTTTAAAATTTGTTCGTAAGTCTGTGCGATTTCCCCGTCTGGAAGATCGCCTTTGATCCAATCGGCAAAACACTCGGATAACGAGCAGTCTTTTTCAAAACTGATTAAATTTAGGTTTCTTCCCGATTGCAGCGCACAACAAGCCGACAGGATTTCATTGTAACCCAAACCCAGACCCACTGATAAAATCATCGGCGATGCCAATTCGTCAAAAGCGGGTTTTAATGCTCGTTCATAGATATAGATGGTTTCGGAAAATGCGCCGCCGGAATGGTGCATCGATTCGGGTTTATCGGCATTATGATAGTTTCTAAGCGTAGGACTGCCATCGGCGGTGATTTCTAAACCAAATCCTAAGTCTTTCCATGCTTGCTTTCGCATTCGTTCATCCTTTAAAACTAACAGTCTATGAATTACCAACTGCGTGGCTTACCTTATTACTCGATTTCTGAATACTATCAAAGTCTTTGGAATGAAAAGGTTTATAAAGTTCCCGTGGTCTTGGCCGACACCTGCCCCAACCGCGAAGGCATTCGCGGCATGCAGACTTGTATTTTTTGCGACGAGTGGGGATCTGCCGCTCACAAAGAAAATTTCAGCAAAGATCTGGCCGCACAAATTACGCCGCAGATTGAATCCTTTAAAAAGAAATACAAAGCCAAATCTTTTTTAATTTATTTTCAAGCCTATACCAATACTTTTATGAAACTTTCCCGTTTAAAAGCAGCGCTGGAAGAAGCCGTTCAGCATCCCGAAGTTCGCGGCTTTGTCGTCGGCACCCGCCCTGATTGTCTGTCCAAGGCAGTTTTGGATTTATGGACTGAATATTCTAAAAAATATTTCGTTGCAGTCGAATTAGGTGTGCAGACATTTAACGAGGAACAACTTATTTTTTTGCGCCGCGGGCACACCGCCAAAGATTCCATCGATGCGATTCACAAATTGGCTGCGATTGGCACTTTGAACTTAGGTATCCATTTAATTTTTGGCATTCCTGGCGAAACGGATCAGCAAATTATGGAAACGGCCCATCTTATAAACAGTTTGCCGATTCAGAATGTAAAACTGCATCACCTACATGTTTTGAAAAATACTCCGCTGGCAGATTTATTTTCTGAACATAAATTTTCCCCGATTTCACTCGAGAAATACGCCGAATCGGTGCGGATTTTTCTGGAAAATTTATCTCCGCAAATTGCGGTGCATCGTTTGGCGGCCTATAGTTCTCGGTGGGATGAATTGATTGCACCTGCCTGGACAACAGACAAATTGCGGACTCAACAATTTCTTTTGGATTATTTAGATCGTTATAAAAGTGTGCAGGGAAAAAAATTGCAAAGTCTTTCAGCCGATTTTGAAATCCTGCGGCAAAAAAAAATCAGCCAATTTTATGGTTCAGAATCTGGTCTGAATCGATCTGAACATAATGCCGAATTTTAAGCCCGACCTTGTGCCTGAAATCGGTGCATAGAAAAATTATTTTACATTTTTTTTTTAAATTGATTGCTTCATTTTAAAATTTTCTGAACACTAAAAGCGAGACAACATTCTCCTTATGGACGAGGATAAGCAAGTCGACCACTACCGATAGTGATTTTCGAGGGTGGAAGACAAAACTTGGCAAGGACGGCCGAACCTCTCAAAAACAGTTAACCAGACGAACGTCTTAGGCGGCGGTAATAAACGAGGGTTTATTTAACCCAGGGATTTTTAGTCCCTAAATTTAGGATAAAGGAAGAAAAAAACATGGATCTAAACACAGTGAATTCAAAGGATGATTACACTCAACCCCACATGATGCGCGTAAAAAAACGCGATGGTTCTTTGGAACCCGTGGACGTCACCAAGATCGTCGAACGTGTGCGCATGTGCTGCCAGGGACTGACGCAAGTCGATCCTTTGCGCGTGGCGACCAAAGCCATCAGTGGATTGTATGACGGGGCTTCCACCAAAGAACTCGATCATCTGTGTGTGCAAACCGCCAGCCTATTAATTAGTGAAGAACCGGAATATTCTAAATTGGCATCGCGCCTTTTGGGAATTTTTATCGAAGAAGAAGTTCGCGTCCAAAAAATTCAATCTTTTGCCGATTCGATTCGCATCGGTTTGAAATCAGGCCTGATCAGCGAAGCCACCGCCAAATTTGTGGAAGAACACAAAGCTGCTTTATGTGCTGCGATTGAACCTTACCGCACTGATCGTTTTGAATATTTTGGTCTGCGCACTATTTACGATCGATATTTATTAAAAAACCCTGAAACCCGCCAAGTTTTTGAAACCCCACAATACTTTTTTATGCGTGTGGCTTGCGGATTGTCGAACAATGTGACCGAAGCCGTCGAAATGTATCTACTGATTTCATCGCATGATTATATGCCATCGACTCCGACACTTTTTAATTCGGGAACTTTGCGCCCACAGATGAGTTCTTGTTATTTAGTGGACTCACCACTGGATGATTTGGGCAGCATCTATGATAAATACAAAGACATCGCACTACTTTCTAAATTTGCCGGCGGAATTGGTGTTGCCTTTCACCGAGTTCGCTCGCGTGGGTCCTTAATTAAGGGCACCAACGGACATTCCAACGGAGTAATTCCCTGGTTGAAAACTTTGGACAGCTCGGTTGCTGCCGTTAACCAAGGTGGAAAACGCAAAGGTGCGGCCTGCGTTTATTTGGAACCTTGGCATGGGGATTTCGAAGAGTTTATGGAAATGCGCGACAATACTGGCGAACAGTCCAAACGCGCGCACAATTTAAATTTGGCAGCTTGGGTTCCCGATTTATTTATGAAACGCGTTGAAACCGATGCGATGTGGTCGTTCTTTGACCCACGGGATGTTCCTGAATTTCCAGATTTATTCGGTGCCGCATTTGAAACTGCCTATGAACAAGCAGAATTAGACAAAAAATACATTAAACAAATCAAAGCCCGCGATTTGTATTCCCGCATGATGAAAAGTTTAGCGGAAACAGGAAATGGTTGGATGACGTTTAAAGATCATTCCAATTTAAAATCCAATCAAACCGGAGTCGCTGGAAATGTGATTCATCTTTCCAACCTGTGCACAGAAATTTTGGAAGTGACTTCCAACAATGAAACCGCGGTTTGTAATTTGGGTTCCGTCAACCTTGCCCGACATATTACGAACGGTGAATTTGATTTTGATAAATTAGGGAAAACTGTTCGCGTTGCGGTAAAATATTTGGACCGCGTGGTGGATATTAATTTTTATCCCATCGGCACAGCCGAAAGTTCCAACAATCGCTGGAGACCCGTTGGCCTTGGCGTCATGGGCCTGCAAGATATATTTTTCCAATTGAAGATGCCTTTTGATTCCCCAGAAGCAATGGCGCTGTCTTCGAAAATTCAGGAAGAAATTTATTTCCATGCACTTTGCACCAGCAATGAGATTTCTGAAAAAGTGGGCCCACATCCATCTTTTTCAGAAACAAAGGCTGCCCAAGGTTTGCTGCAGTTTGATTTATGGAATGTCAAACCCACTGATGAAAAACGCTGGGCAGATTTAAAAGCTCGCATTCAGAAATATGGCCTAAGAAATTCTTTGTTGATCGCGATTGCGCCGACGGCAACCATTGCCAGCATTGTGGGAAGTTACGAAGCCATTGAACCACAAATTTCTAATTTATTTAAACGCGAAACCCTCAGTGGTGAATTTTTGCAGATCAATCGTTACTTGGTTCGCGATTTAAAAGTTTTGGGTTTGTGGAATGAGGACATTAAAAATGAAATCAAACAAAACGATGGATCGATTCAAAATATTATTTCAATTCCACCCGAGTTGAAAAAGATTTACCAAACAGTTTGGGAAGTTCCACAAAAAGTTTTGATTGAAATGGCTGCCGCCCGCGGTGCTTATATCGATCAAAGCCAAAGTTTGAATTTATTCAGCGAAAGTCCAACGATTGGAAAACTTTCTTCGATGTATATGCATGCATGGAAAAAAGGAGTGAAGACGACTTATTATTTGCGATCGCGTCCGGCCACCAATATTGCAAAAACCACAGCGAAAAAAGTGCTGTCAAGTTCAGCCCCTGCGATCAGTGATTCAGAAATCATTGCCTGCAGTTTGGAAAATCCAGAAACTTGCGAATCGTGTCAGTAGTTTATTTATGAACAGCGAAAGAAGGACATCATGATTTTAGATCCAGGTTTTAATTTAACTTTGCGACCTATGAAATATCCACAATTTTTCGAAATGTATAAAAACGGAATCAAAAATACGTGGACCGTCGACGAAGTGGATTTATCCATGGACACCACGGATTTAAATACCAAATTAACGGCATCAGAAAAACATTTGATCAACCGGCTGGTGGCCTTTTTTGCCACTGGTGATTCCATCGTTGGGAATAATCTGGTTTTAAATTTATACAAACACATCAATGCACCCGAGGCGCGTTTGTATTTAAGCCGCCAGTTGTATGAAGAAGCCCTGCACGTCCAATTTTATTTAACTTTGCTGGATACTTATATTCCGCATCCTGACGATCGCGCCAAAGCATTTTCGGCTGTGGAAACAATTCCGTCGATTCAGCGCAAAGCTCAGTTTTGCTTCAAGTGGATGGATTCGATCAATTCTTTGGATTCCTTGCAAACCATCGAAGATCGCAGAAAATTTATTATGAATCTGGCTTGTTTTGCGACTTGCATCGAAGGTTTGTTTTTCTTTGCAGCATTTGCCTATGTGTATTTTCTAAGATCCAAAGGATTATTGCAGGGCCTTGCCAGTGGAACCAATTGGGTTTTCCGTGACGAAAGTATGCACATTGCTTTTGCCAACGAGGTGATCAATGTTGCCCGCCAAGAAGAACCGGAATTGTTTACTCAACAAACTGCCGACCGCATTGTGCAGATGATGGAAGAAGCCATCGAGTGCGAAATGCAATTTGCCCAAGATATTTTGGAAAATGGTGTGGCTGGATTGTCGATCAAAGACATGCGCCAGTATTTACAATTTGTGGCCGATCAAAGATTGGAAGCCTTGCATATTGCACCCAGGTATAAGGTTAAAAACCCATTTCCATTTTTGGAATTGCAAGATGTGCAGGAATTGGCAAACTTTTTTGAACGCCGAGTATCTGCGTATCAAACAGGAATTTCAGGAACCGTTTCTTTTGACGAGACTTTTTAATTACTGACTGACTGTGATCACAGTATTAATCGTAGGATATAAATCGAATTTAATCGGGGCTCCGCCGCGAGCGTTCAAGCCCTTCATAGAATATCCTACGTTATAAGTTCCAGGGCCTTTTCGACCATCAAAGGTTAATGCAAATCTTCCATCGACGCAGGCAAAAACATCTTGGCCATTATAATCATAAACCGTCAGTGGTTTAATATAGTTGACCCAATCCGGATGGGTAACCACGCCGCCCGATGCGGGTCCAGCCGTGCCCGTCACTGATGCTCCATTGATAGAAATTTCAATGCGGTTATAGGCATAAGTGGATGAACTGCAGATTCCAGATATCTGGGCGGAATTCAGTTCTAAATTTCGCAGGGTTGCATTGGTGTTTGCCAAAGCTTGCATAGCAGGTGTCGGATCTTGGCCCAAACTTGGAACTATATTTATAAATGCTAAAAACATATTTGCCGTGCCGAAAATATTGGCTCCAGTATCGTAATTACCGATTAATTTAACGTAAATATTGGAAGAATTTAAAGTCATTTTCAGCTGACCAGGCGTCGTATTGACACAACCAGCATCAGGACAGGATGACGAAGAAACTTGATCTCCAGCAAGACCAGAACCGCCTTGCTGACAGGCAGCTAGGAAAACATATAAGGATAATAGCAGCACCAAGCGCATCGATCCCCCTTCATATAGGATAGACCATACTAATCGGTTTTCGCGAGGGAAAACGCAAATCTGCGTTCTAAACGTTTCATTATGAAGCGTTTAGAACGCAGATTTGCACCTAAGCTTGAATAAACTTAAAGCTGTTTAAAATGTTCTTCCGAAGCCGACATATCCGTTGGTCGAATTTATTTTTCTTGTGGTGCTAAGTGCTCCAGTTGCTGTCGTATCCATATTGGTAATACCCAGTAGATAATTCCCAATCAACGTCACATGCCAGATTCCGACTGGAATCGTCGCTTGAACCACTGCCCCAAAAGCTGTGTCTGATTTCGGGATATTGGCATTTGCATAGGTGACGGACTGTCCATTCGAGGTGGGATTCACCGTATCATAAGTCAGATCCCCAATCGCGCTGTAGTATGTTCCAACAAGACCAGCAGCAAAATATTGTCCAAAGTGACCCAGGAAGTAAACTGGAACTTCGTAACTTGTCAGATTGTAGGTGACTGTTGTGGTGTTAGCGGCTTTGTAAGACATCTTTCGACTGGTGTATAAAACGCCAAGTGAAATTGAAAAATGCTCGACTAATCTTACATTAGCTAATACTCCCGCACCACTGCCACTTCCTGTATTGGATTCGTAAGTTACAGCATTCGTTCCCGTTGCCGTGGTTTTCGTAGAAGTTTGGTTAAATTCTCCCACTATATCAACAGAATATCTTCCGGACGACCCGCTAGAACCCTTGGCCCAAACATTCGCCGACAAAAATACAGACGTAATTAACAAAACCATTACTTTCATACATCCTCCACTTTTTAGGTCTATTACAATAAGTATTCTATTTTAAGATAGTGCCTTCAAGAAATTTAAAAAAACAGATTGATCTACTGGACTTCTAACTTGGACATTAGTTTAGAATCTGTTTAAAATATTCTTCCGAAGCCCACTAGTCCTTCGACCACATTTATTTTTCTGGTCGTGCTGGACGCACCCGATGCTGTGGTATCCATATTGGTAATAC
>JBBQHD010000041.1:0-20634 GCA_038323665.1 Bdellovibrionales bacterium | reverse complement strand
GATCCGAAAAACTTTGAATGGACGAGAGTATACGAATGCCCGATTCGGATCAAATTTGGTCCTTGTTGATGGCATAAATAAGGTTGGTGAGGGTCATTATTACCAAGCTCTTTTTGTTACTACAGAATACAAATGGGACAATGAAATCAGCAGTGCCTACGTATTTAATAAGGATTATAATAACAATAAAATTGTGGGCCAAAATACCAAGCTTCGAGAACAAATTGTGGCGGCAGTTACGAAGATTTTGAAAACCAAAGATGATAATAAATCAAACCAAGGCGAAATCCCTTCTGTCTTCTTCAATGAAACAAGTCCTACCTATGCAATTTCGACAGATTTATCGGCGAACCCAAATGACCCAATCAAGGTGAGTGTGGAAACCTACCACCCAAAAGGAATACCAACAGAATCGGGTCTTAAATTTGAGCTGACATTCTATCTAGATATCAATGCCCAGCCCTATGATTTCAATATTACCAAGATTTCCTGGGAGTAATGTTGATAGCGACTCAGTGGCTTCGAATCGAAGCTACTGAGCAACAACAGTCTGATTATCTGCGGCCGTTGCCGGAGCAGGCGTTTTAGCCGGGGCTACTTCAATATGCTTCTTAACTTTCCAACCGATATTGGTGAAATCAGGTTTTGGACCGGTATAAGCACCCGAAGCAATTTCTTCGCCTAAGAAATCAATTTTAATTGTTCCAACCGGAGTCGCACCAGTTACACAGCCTTGCAGTTCGCTGGCGCAAGGTGTTCCGCTCCACAAACATTTTTCGGGATAAACATCATATAAATCGCCGGCCTTAACATTGGCCGTTGAACCCGCATAAATGGTGATCACTTCATTGTTATAATCCATTACCCGAGTAAACCATTCACCCCACTGACTGACTCCGGAATTTGCATCCATTGCAGTGGTTAAACCAGCTAGTCCGAGTGCTAAACCCTTACGCGTAACTTGTGAAACAGGTGTCGAAAAATATACATCCAGCCCACCGAAAATCGCGCCCAAAGGCAAACTTAAACCTAAACTTGTTTTGGTTTGCGTAGATGTCACAGGAACTGCTGCCAATGGAACACTGGAATTTGCATTCAACATTCGGTCCAAACGCATATCCAAATCCAGCTGAGCAGAATCGAATTTCGCATCGATTCCGATTCCCGAATTAATCGGGCCGGCTTTGCCAAACCCAATGTGCGCATCAATGCTGCTGGTTAATTCAAAACCATAGACGTTGCCTGATAATTTGGCCCACGAAGAATTCAACATACAAATATTATCTGTCGAAGCTTGAAAGATACTGGAACCTGCTTCAGATATTTTAGAATGCAGCGAAGTGTCTTTTGAGCTTAATCCCAAAGTAGGTGATCCGTCCCCCGCCTGAAATAAAATCGGTCCCGAATGCAAAGCAAATCCAGAGCTGTTCATAACTTCCGTTGCAACTTGCGCATTCATGACATATTTAAAGTTAAAAGAAGATCCATCCGGCAAAACGATGGGTTGGGAATTAATCAAACCAAGGTTTAAGTATCTTTTCAATCCATCTGTGCGATTGGCAGTGGCATCTTGGAAGGATTGTTGGCCCATGGTCATCGAGATCAGCCCACCAAGGACACATAATTTGATAAAGTTTCTGCTGTGTTTTTCCATTTTTTCTCCCGTCAAAGTTTAAAAGCCCGATGTTGGTCTAGATGCCTGCTAGACTTTTGTCGGAGCACTTTGCCGAAAGCTTAAATGAAAAATTATGTTGCGGTTAAAAGTTGGTCAGAATTTTTGAACTGCAGATTTTCTTTTTCTGCCGTGACAAAAACTTCGTCACCATCGCGCAACTTCCCACCAATAATAAATTGCGAAAGCGGATTTAACAGATAAGTTTGCATCACGCGTTTTAACGGCCGCGCGCCAAATAAGGGATCAAATCCCCTTGCCGCCAACCATTTGCGTGCCTTTTTATCCAATTTAATATGGATGTTTTTGTCTTTTAAACGTTTTTCAATCACCTGAACTTGAATGTCCACGATGTGTTCGATCTGTTCTTCGCCCAAGGCTTTGAATAGAATGACTTCATCGATGCGGTTTAAAAACTCGGGCCTAAAATGTCCGCGCAGCACCGTCTGCATGCGGGATTCTTTTTCAACTTCGGATAATTTAGTGTCCAGTAAATCGGCTGAGCCTAAATTCGAAGTCATAATGATCACCGTATTTTTAAAATCTACTGTGCGACCCAGACTGTCGGTCAATCGTCCCTCGTCGAAAACTTGCAGCAGTAAGTTAAAGACATCTGGATGTGCCTTTTCGATTTCATCGAATAAAACGACGGAATAAGGTTTTCTGCGCACTGCTTCGGTTAACTGACCGCCTTCTTCATACCCAACATAACCCGGAGGTGCCCCGACTAAACGGCTGACAGAAAATTTCTCCATATATTCGCTCATATCAATGCGCACGATATTTTGTTCGTCATCAAATAAATAATCTGCAAGGGCTTTGACGGTTTCAGTTTTTCCCACCCCAGTTGGGCCTAGGAATAAAAAAGTTCCGATTGGGCGATTGGGATCAGAAATTTCGGCGCGCGCCCGGCGAACCGCATTGGCCACCAGTTTCAAAGCATGACTTTGTCCAACGACTTTGTTTTCTAAAAAACTTTCCATTTGCAAAAGTTTCTGACTTTCGCTTTCCAACATTTTATTCACAGGAACACCCGTCCAGCGCGAAACAATTTCTGCAATGGCTTCGGGGTTGACTTCTTCGTGCAGCAATTTGGTGGAAGTTGATTTTTCTTCGCGGGCAGCGATGGCTTTTTCAAGCTGAGGAATTTTCCCGTATTTTAATTCCGCAGCTTTTTCCAAATCGCCTGTGCGTTCAGCTTTTTCCATACTAAGATTAGCAAAGGCCAAATCTTTTTTTAAATCTTTTAAGGATTCAATCGATTTCTTATCTTCTTGCCACTGACTGCGCAGCAATTGCGCGCGTTCAGAAAAATCTTGGATAATGCGTTCGATTTCTTTTAGTCGAGTTTGATTTTTCGAATCTTGAGTTTCTTTTTTCAAGGCCTCTTTTTCGACTCGCAATTGCATCAGTTTTCGATCCAAAACATCGATTTCTTCCGGCAGGGATCGAATTTCAATATTCAACTTACTGGCGGCCTCATCAATTAAATCAATGGCCTTATCGGGTAAAAATCTGGAGGTAATATAACGGTGAGATAATTTAACGGCAGCAATGATCGCGGCATCGGTGATGCGGACTCCGTGATGGACTTCGTATTTCTGTTTTAAACCACGCAAAATTGTAATGGCTTCTTCAACCGAAGGTTCGTCCACCACGACGGTTTGAAATCGTCGTTCCAAGGCTGCATCTTTTTCGATGTATTTTCGATACTCATCCAAAGTCGTGGCGCCGATGCAGCGCAGATCTCCGCGCGCCAATGCGGGTTTTAACATTTGTCCTGCGTCCAAGGCACCGTCGCCTTTTCCCGCACCGACCAAAGTATGCAGTTCGTCGATGAACAAAATAATTTGTCCTTCGCTGGATGTGACTTCTTTGATTACAGATTTTAATCGTTCCTCAAATTCACCGCGGTATTTTGCACCCGCCAAAAGTGAACCTAGATCTAAGGACATGATTTTTTTATTTTGCAAATTATCAGGAACATCTTTTTGTAAAATTCTTAAGGCCAGACCTTCGGCGATGGCGGTTTTTCCGACACCAGGATTTCCGATCAACACAGGATTATTTTTTGTTCGACGGGTCAGCACTTGAACGACACGACGAATTTCTTCGTCCCGACCCACGACGGGATCTAATTTTCCTTCGGCAGCCAAGGCAGTTAAATCGCGGGCATATTTTTCTAAAACTTCGTACTTGGCTTCGGGATTATCGCTGCTGACTTTTTCATTGCCGCGAATTTTTTTAATCTGATCGATCACGGGGCTGCGCTCGATTTTATGTTTTTTCAAGACCTCGGCCAAGTCACGGTCGCTGAACGCCGCCAATAAAAAATGCTCGGTCGAAATAAACTGATCATCCCATTTTTTGGCCTCGGCTTCGGGGTTCTGGAAAAGCTTTTGTAACCTTGATGAAGCAGACACACGCGTCGCAGCCCCCGATTGCTGGGGTAGTTTGTCCACCAAGGTCTGGAAAGTTTGAATTAAAAGGCGCGGGTCCAACTGCAGTTTTTGCAAAATTCGGGGCACCATTCCATCGTCCTGGCGGATCAGCTCTAATAATAGATGCTCGGGTTCGACCGCGGGATTGCGCAAATCCTCGGCAAGCTGGGCTGCTTTCTGCATGGCTTCTTGGCTTTTCTGGGTCATTTGATCTTGTTCACTCATGCCTTTAAAAGTGAGGCCAAATACAGTAGAGTCAACCCCTATGAGTCGAGTTTTTCCTAAAAAAACCAACCAATATCTGCGCCCCTCGATCAAAAAAGATGGGGTATCCGCGGCCCATTTCCAGCAATTGGACCTGCGCTGGTCCTGCGAGGACTGCACCCACTTTAATCATGATCAAACAACTTGTAGTTTAGAGTACATTTCACAACATCACCTACGTCGTGAACAGCAAAAATCGTTCGAACTTTCGGGAAAAATGGCGCTTTGCCGTTTTTTAGAAATCGACTAAAAGAATTTTTACGCAAAATTTTGACAACTGCACAACCCCTTTCGTCGAGGGAAAATGTGACTTGCGTCTGGAAAAATCAGACTCGACAGAAGTTTCCCAGACAAAACTACGAGTGATGTTTGACTAGTTGTGACTTTTCTCTCTCGAAAAAATCAAAAACTATACTGACGTCGTGTCAAGAATCCGACTGCTTCGACGATTAGTGTTCTGTAAGTAATAACAAGGATCAAAGGAGATCCAGAGAACAAGGTTAGGTCAAATGTTCTCGAGAAATGTTAACAGAGGGGGGCCATCAAGGATGAAGTACAGAAACATTTAGTTTCGAATACTCAGGGTGAAATATGAATTTTCACTTAGGCCAACACAAATATTAATTAGGCTTGGAAGCCGTTCCAGAAATGGAAGCAAACAAGGAGGAAACTTATATGAAACTTAAAAATTAAAAAACTATAAAGGAGTTTTAAAATGGGAATGAGAATTTCAACAAATATAGCCGCAATCAACGGCCAAAGAAACCTGGTAAACAGCCAACGAGCGATTCAAAAGTCCTCAGCTCAGTTGTCTTCAGGTAACCGAATCAATCAGTCTGCTGACGATGCTGCAGGTTTAGCAATCAGCGAAAAATTGAAATCAACCATCCGATCCAGCGTGCAAGCACAACGAAATGCTAACGATGGTATCTCAATGGTTCAAGTAGCAGAAGGTGGATTGAACGAGATTTCTTCGATCTCAACACGTTTGAGAGAATTAGGAATCCAAGCAGCTTCTGATACTGTCGGTGATACTGAACGCGGTTTCCTAGACAAAGAAGTTCAACAGTTAAAAACAGAGATTCAACGAATCACTGACGTTACAACTTGGGGTGATACTAAACTTCTAGATGGTTCTTCACCAAAATTCGACTTCCAAGTCGGTGTGAACAACTCTCCTGAAAATGACCGCATCACTTTCGATGCTTCTAAAAACAACTCTAGTTTAGATGCGTTGGGACTTGCTGGAATTGATTACACATCAAAAGAAGGCGCTCAACAAGGCTTGGCACTTTTAGATGCAGCTCAAACAAACGTCAACGGAATGCGCGCAAATATGGGTGCATTGCAGAACCGCTTAACTTCTACAACTGACAACTTAGGTGTTGCGATTGAGAATTACAGCGCAGGTAACTCACGAATCCGTGATACCGATATTGCAATGGCTGCTTCGGATCAAGCTAAGAACAGCGTTCTGTTACAAGCTGGAGCTGCAACTTTAGCTCAAGCTAACCAAGTTACTGGTCTTGCACTGAAATTAATCGGGTAACTAACCTACCGATTTCTAAGACACTTAAAGCTGACGGGATTTAACCCCGTCAGCTTTTTCTATTGGTACCTCCTAACATTTCGTGTCGCAAGTGCGTTATTTCCTTCTTCCCGACTGTCATAAATATTTCTTCGACTTAGTTTTTTGAACTTAATTTTTGGACTTTAAATTTACAGCGGGCCCTGGCCCAGCTAGCAATTTTCCAGACGCGGCTCCGTGCCTCCAAAAACCGCCGGGTACGGCGGACGCATCCTGCTTTTTTGAGGTCTGGAAGAATTGCTAACTGGGCCAGGGCCCGCTGTAAATTTAAACTCCAAAAAATTAAGTTCAAAAAACTAAGTCGAAGAAATATTTATTTGCGCCAGAATCGTTCGAAAATTGTCGAACTTTTTTGCATCTCGAGTCGACGACTTTTGAAACGTAAAGACTGATCGAAATTATTTTTTTCTGCGCATTTTGTTTTTTCGTGGCGCTTGGTCGTCCAACCTATTTATTTGCCCTTTCGCTTTTTTATTTCTGGTTTTTTGTCGAAAGATTGTTCGTTATTTTCTGATTTTCTTGTTTGCATTTTTTTGTCGAAGTTATTGGTATTTATTTATTCGACTTTGGTCCGATAAGTTATTTATGAAAACACATCAAATTATTTTAGCTATTGCCGCTTTCGTTTTAACTGCTGCTTGTTCGAAAAGTGGGTTTCAGACTGCTGCGCTAGGCACTTCGAATATTAGTAGCCAAGAAGGTGGGGGTGGGCCGTTTGATCCTGCTTTGCCTCAACCGGTTTTGAAGTCTTCGATTGATGGTGGGATGTTTGATACTGCCGAGGTCTTGGACCTGGATTTGATTAAGCGTGAATTGCTTTTGAAAATTCCGGTGCTGTTTGGGTTTAGCATTAATTTGCCCCAGTCGACTGTCACACAACTACAAGGTATTTATGTGACCAACGAAGTCAGTGCTGCTGGTGATATGTTGATTGTGGTTCACATCCCATTGAAGCATGTTTTGCAAGGCGTTACCTCTGTGGCTCCGGGCAAATTGCCCAATGGAAATCCACTTCCGCTGTTTCCTTCGGGCGAACTGCCACGCATCGCTTTGAATTTGGACCAAAATCGTAATCTGAAATGGTATATTTACGTCGGAGTTCACGCTGCAGCTGTGTACGTCGAGACCGATTGGTCCAGTTGTGGAAATTTGCCCATCTGCCCCGGATTTACTTTCCCGATTAAGAACCAAGGCACCGGCCAAATTATGGGAGCCTTTTCCATCGTAGCACCCGTGAGTACTTTCCGCGGAGGCTTTTATCTTGCGGCCAAATTACCAGCCGACATGGCCCGCCTCATTGAAAATTGGATTCAAAGATAATTCCTTTGCCTTAAAAAAACGAAACCGCTAGCCTATTTTCGCAATCAAAGGAGATAGGCCATGGCAAAAAAGAAAAAAGCAAAATCAAAAGCGAAAAAAACTACTAAAAAGAAATCCGTAAAAAAAGCTAAAAAAGCTGCACCTAAAAAAGCAGCTAAGAAAAAAGTTGCTGCGAAAGCAAAAAAATCGGCTAAAAAAGCAGTAAAAAAAGTTGTTGCTAAGACCAAAAAAACAGCTCCGAAAGCTAAGGCAAAAGCCAAAGCAAAACCCGCTAAATCCAGCAAACTTAAAAAGGCACTTCTTGCCGGAACCGTTATCACGGGTATCGCTGGCGCCGCAGTTCTAACCTCAAAATTAGGTGGCGCACCAGCCGATCTGGATGACGATAGCGATTTGGAATCCATGTCGGGCCTAGATGACGACGATGATTTCTCGGAAGAAGAATCATGGGAATCCGACGAAGCTGAAACGGCCAAAGAACCAGCTGCCGACGATGACGAAGAAGATGAAGTCGAAGAAGTAAAAACGAAAAAACCCGCCGTAACAACGGACGAAGACGATGATGGCGAAGAAGAAGGTTACTTCTAAGTCCGAATCCAAGATAAACTTAAATTAGTTTAGAAAATAAAAAAGCCTTTCTGCAAAACAGAAAGGCTTTTTTATTTTTTTAGTCAAACTCAGTTTTTAAATAGCTGCGATTAGCGAGAAAAATCAATTTTCCCTGAAATTCTATTTCCTTCAGAATCCATGATACTAATGACTTCACCATTATGAACTAGAATTGTAAGTTTGGACATAGGATATCCATCCGAAGTTTTAACATAGGAATTAGACCAAGGAGCTGCAACTTCAGGGCTGGCCACAAGTTCCAAAGATATAACTTCACTGCCCTTTTGAGAAAAATGCAGATCGCATTTCCCATTGTTCTCGATCACTCTGCCAATGAAGCAATTGTAATGCTTCATATTTACATCTACGAAGGTCCTTGAAGCTTTAATCATCTTACTGGCTTGTTCAATTTTTTCTTTGGTCGTCGCAGAAGGAACGGCATCCTTTTCAAGCGCGAAAGTATTTACCGAGAAGGCCAAAATTAACGAAGTTATGATTTTCATATTTTCTCCCTTTATTGATTTTAAATTAAAACAAGGGCCTTGGCCCCTTGTTTTAATTTTTAGCGATGTAGAAAAATCTACTACAACAAGTCTTACTGCTGATCGCCTGAACCAGAAGTAACCGTTCCGGCAACAGGCTTTGCGTGCACTGCGAATTTTTCGAACTCGCCGTATTCGTGCAATTTGTTGTACAAAGTTTTGATGGTAATTCCCAAAGCATTGGCTGCTTGAGTTTTGTTGCCACCAAAATGTTGCAAAGCCTTGATGATGTATTTCTTTTCTAAATCATGAATGGTTTGTTGTGGGTTGTAATCAATGGTGTCCATTTCTAATTCAGGTTCCGCGATGTGAGCTGGGATATCGTTTGCCATAATTTCATGTCCTTCCGATAAGATTTGTAAACGTTCACAAACATTTTGTAATTCTCGAATATTTCCGGGCCATTCGTATTTTTCCAACAGTTCCAGTGCTTCTTTGGAAATCGTGCGACCACGATTTAAATAAGCATGGTTTCCTTTGTTTAAAAAATGCGTGATCAACGCAGAAATATCATCTTTGCGTCTGCGCAATGGGGGCGCTGTTACTACGATCGTGTTGATTCGATAATACAAATCTTCACGGAATCGACCGGCGTTTACTTCCTGTTCCAACTCGCGGTTGGTTGCAGAAATTAAACGGATGTCGACTTTGATGGAATCTTTTCCACCAACGCGGTATATTTCGCCTTCTTGAACAAAGCGCAAAAGTTTTGCTTGGATCGCTGGCGACAATTCGCCGACTTCATCCAAAAATAAAGTTCCGCCATTGGCAGATTCTGCCAAACCGATTTTGCGGCTGTAGGCTCCGGTAAAGGATCCTTTTTCATGACCGAACAATTCGCTTTCTAATAAAGTTTCCTGCAAAGCTCCGCAGTTGATCGCAACGAAAGGACGATTAGCGCGATTCGAACGATCATGGATCGCACGTGCTAACAATTCTTTGCCTGTGCCTGATTCGCCCATCACCAAAATATTGGCGTTTGACGGTGCCACACGGTCGATCATTTTCATCAGCTGAGTCATAATTTCAGAACGAAAGACAATCGTCTTTCCATCCTGCAATTGCTGGGAATTCCACGCTGCCATCGGCTCCATGCTTAATGGGCTTTTGGGCAATACAATAGTTGAGTCTTGGCTCACAGATATCCACCTTTCCGATAACGATCTGCTATAATTTAAGTAACGGTTTCGTAATCAGTGAGTGGTGGATACGTTCTGTGTCTCACATTGAATCGATTTACGACGCATTGCAATATAACTGGGTTTTGAAATTGTTGCAAGAAAAATATCGCACTGCGTGAATTTAAGTAAGGGGTGCATTTGCCAGCCATTGAAAATATCGTCAAATCGTTTTTAAGCTATCTAGAGCACTCCGGAGCCAGTTTTCAGACCCTCAGAGCCTATAAAAACGACCTTATCCAAGCCTTTCCACCTGAAAAAATTACCCTAGTGTCTGATGATCAGGCACTCAAAGTGGCACTGCAGTCAGCTGTCGAAGGCTGGTCCGAGCTTGCTATCGCGAGCAGGTCTCGGAAAATCGCGGCGCTGAAAAGTTTTTTAAACTACGCCTACCAGAAAAAGCTTATTCAGCGCCCGCTGGCAGATCATTTATTTATTCCCAAGGTTCAACAAAAGATTCCGCACTTTTTATCCGTCGACGATGTTTTTTTGGTTTTAAAAATTTGTCAGGAACAGCAGCTGAATACCCACGAACTTTTATTCCTTCTATTATATGGCGGGGGCTTGCGGGTTTCCGAAGCTTGTCAGTTGCGCTTTAAAAATTTCGCCGTTTCTCGTGGGGAAATTCGCATTTTAGGCAAAGGATCTGTCGAGCGCATTGTCCCCCTGCCCGAACGCGTGAATGAAATTTTGACGACACTTAAGAAACGCGAAAGTGAAATCGGTGAATTTATTTTTGGCACCCAAGCATTGAATCCCCGCGTTGCCTATGAATGGATCCGCGGGCTTGGGCGCAAAGCCAATTTGCATTTTCAACTGCACCCGCATGCTTTGCGCCACAGCTATGCGACCCATCTTTTGGAAAGTGGAACAGATTTGCGGCATTTACAAAAACTTTTGGGACATACCTCGATGAAAGCCACCGAACGTTATACGCATTTATCGATGCAGCGACTTACCCAAGTGGTTCATCAATTCCACCCTTTGCAAAATCTGTCGCTGCAAAATTCGAAGAATCCGCCGACTGAAGATAATGGCGAACCCATTCTTTGATCTGCGGCAGTTGAACCGCACTGGTGACAGCACTTTCGCCCATCGGGTTTTTTAAAAAATCTGTCATCCAATTTTCAAAAGTCAAAACGCCCTGCTGGTAAAGAAATTTTAAACAAAACTGCAAATCCAAAACTTCCCAATTTTCCTTGGTTTCTGAAAGCCTGCGCAAACCATGCCCCAATAAATTAAATAGAAACGAAGACAGGGCATCGCCTTCAAGACTTACTTTGCGAACCATCGCCAACCACGACAGCGCTGTTTGAATTTTGTCGTAATCTTCGCGCAACCCATAAAATCCATCGATCAGTTTGGCTTCGTTTAAAATATTAAGGCCATTGGCATTGCGGGCTTCGCGGTAGGTGAATTCCACAAAATGAGTGGGTTCCAAAATTCCGCCGCCAAAACGGGTTTTGCTTTTCAAAGCAGCCCGAGCAATAAAACTGACACGTTCACCTTCATGCGAAAGTGCCTGCAGAATCAAGTCGGCTTCACCGTAACGAACTTTTTTTAAGATAATAAATCGGTTGGATTTATTAAGGCCCATTTTTTTCGTTGTCGTTAATAATTTTTTTCAATTGTATGGCCAAATCGGCCGACAATTTTTGGTGCGGTAAAATAATGAGGCTTTGCACACTGTCGTTGTTCAACACATCGACCTTAATCTGCGGAATCCACCAATCTTTCCACAGGGTGACGCTGCCCCAAAAACAATTTTGCGCAGTCCAGAAATCCTCGCTGGCGGTTTGCGCATTCAAATGCTGAATGACGAATTCCCCCGAGATTTTTGGAAAGGACAAAACCGCACGATCCCACAGACGATTTTCCGAATGCACGAACTGATAGGCAGGGAATTGGTTTTCGAAATCTTTGATTTTTTGCGCATCTAAATTTTGGAAACCAATTTGTGCAATTTGTTTTTTGATTTCAGCAAAATTGAAATGACCAAAGCCCGACCAAATAAAATTGGATTTAAATCTTAAGCCACCGAATACCAAACTGTGATTTTGCAAAAGGCCAATTAAAATGGAAAATGTTTTCAGCTGAGGTTTTTGATGCTTCCAGTTTTGGTGCGAAGCGCGAATGCAAAAAACTTTGTGCTGTTCGCACCAGGATTCTAGTCCCACCAGATTTTGCAATTCCCCGGTGACGCAGTGATCGTCAAATCCCAATACAAAAACAAATTCTTTTCCTGTTTCTGGCAAAGCTTGCGGATCTAAGTCTTCGACTTGATAGGATGCTTGTAAAAAATATTTTCGGATTCTTTCTACCCATGGGCTGGAACCGCGGATCAAACCAATTTTTCGTTTGTGCGCATACAAATGTGAAAGTTCCAAGCAAATTTCAAACAGCGTCGGGCCAAGCTCTCCACGTACGGAAACACTGAAATCTTTGGCAAGATGCAAATCCTGACGAAGCTCTTCGTTGAAAAGATCCCAATGTTCACGAGGATAAAATCCGATTGCAGGTAACTTAGCCATTTACATTGAGATTAGTTGTGAACTTAGCTAGCATCAAGCTTAAGAGGTTAATTATGAAAAAAACATTTCTTGCACTATTGATGACTTCGCTTTTTGCCGTTCAAGCTAACGCGATCGTCGAGGCTAAATTGACCTATACTGCCTTGGCCAGCAATCCTGATTTTTCGCCACTTTATACAGGTTCAAACAGCTTGCCGACCGTTGCCCCAAATATTGGTTTAGGTGCCGATCTTGTAGTTTTCATTCCTGCGACAAGTTGGGGATTTGGACTGCGCTATGAGGATTTAAAATTCAGTGTGACCAGCGGATCTTTGCAATACAAATCCCAAGCAACCCGCACTGGCCTGTTAGTGGCTTACCGTTTTATTGATACTGTTTTTCATTTGGGATTGATCGGCACTTATGGACTTTCGCACACCAACAGTATGCAGGTTACAGATTCGTCTGCTGGCGGGCTTAGTTACAACTGGCAACCCGACACTTCGACTTCTTATTCAATCGGCCTAGAAACTTCGTTAAGTCTAGCCACTTTTTTACTGGGCGGCGAAGTTGGATACATGAATATGAAATGGAATAAAATGCGCGACAAAACGGGAAGCTCCGCCGCGACTCCAGATACAGATATGAGCGGAACTTACGCGAAATTATTTGTTGGATTTAGTTTATAATTTTTTGTTCTAACGAATAGCCGCACGGACTGTCCGGACATATCCGAAATGCAATTCTGGTCTCAATTCAGCTAGTCACCCGCCTTAGCTTCAATTTTGCAATGCGCCTGCCGCAACAACAAAAATCTATTCTAAAGAAATAGATTTTAACTGCGGGGGTGCAAATGAAACTAAAAAACTTAATGATCCTGGGCTTGGTCGGAATGACAATGTCCTGCGCCAACCACGACAAACCGAACAATCCATCTGACGATGCCTCTTATCCAGAGGTAAATCCGAATCCCTATTTCCCGCCCAACTTGCCCGAATCACAGACGAAAAAAGTAAGATTGGATTTAGCGTCTTTAACTTGCGCCGACATAAATGATTGCCCCCAAAATGTCGGCTTAGTTGTCACTACCGATGGGCAGTGCACCGCAAGTTTAATTCAACCCGATGTGGTTCTGACCAATAGTCACTGCATTCCAGACGAAGTAAAAGCCAATCCAAAATTATGCAGTGAAAAATTAGGATTTGTTAGTTTGAGGGACGACCATATTTCGAAAGTAGAATCCTTATGTGAAAAATTAATTTTCGCATCCGATATCTCGGACAAAGGCAAAGCCGATTACGCTGTCTTTCAACTTAAAACAAAAGTGCCTGTTGCTCCGGTAAAAGTTTCTTTAAAAGGTTTCAACGATGAAATGATTGCCACTGTGTATTCGGTCAATCCCAATTCAGAACACTCAATAAGTGGAGTGCTGCAGCGAAAAACCTGCAAGGCGATACAGAATTCTATGATTGCTGATAATTTTTTTCATAGCCTAGCATTGCAAGTTTCATTTTTCGGCGATGCCTGCGAAATGATTCCAGGAAATTCCGGCAGCCCGGTCCTGGTTAACGGCGAACAACGGGCAGTAATGTGCCTAGCACTTAGAAAAAACAGTTTGCATCCAGTTTTAGAGCAAATTAGAACCAATGCCTCTATTGCAACAAACCTGGCTTGTCTCAGCTTTGGCAATATCATTGACGAAAAAAATTCTGATTGCGGACAAGCAACCGCCGTCAATAAATTAAACGCATTTAGCAATGAAAATAAAATGCTTAATGTTAAATCCGGTTTAGATCAATTGGTCGCGCGCAGTCCTCATTTAAAATATAATATTAAATATTTACGCACCGATAAATTTTCACTTGAAAACATTCGTCAAATTCCCCATAAACTGTTGAAAATGCAATTTCGATTAATTGCCGATTGCGCGATTGCGCCCAATAAAAACAAACAAAAAGTCACCGCCCACATCTTGGATCGATCGGAAGTCTCGCTTATGTTAAGTGTGGATGAATTTGCAAGAGCCTCATTGTTTCCTCGTGTCAGCAGCGAACGACCGCAAAATATTGAAATTGAATATGACTTTAAAAAAAATATCGCAATGCTTAGATCTTTTGGTTATGACGGATTATCTAATGCAGTTCCATCCAGTTTAAGAATTTGCACTGCTGCTGATTTAAAAAGTCCCTATTCAATCAATGATCTGCCCAGTCAATCGGACATGCCCTAAATGGCCACGGAAAAATCATCGGTATACAGATTTTCCAAACTAAAATCGCAGTTGTGATACAGGCCCAGGCCGAATCTTAAAATCGAACCACGGCCATCGGTAATCATTTTTTTATCGAGCAATCTTTTTTCAACTTCGATGCGCTTAGCTTCCGATTGCAAATCGAAACAAAAGAAATGGCCCATTTGATCTAGATTTTTGACTACTAAATTTTCTTTGCTTAATTCTCCGGTTAATTTTAATTGTTTCAGAAAATATTTTTGCTGAATGAGGGCATGTTGGTGAATGTCTTCGATGCTGATTTTTTTTTCTTTAAACAAATTTAGAACCGAGCGCAGTCGGTAAAAGGCAGTCCAATCTAAGGTGCTGCCAGCAAAACGGAAACTGTCTTTGGGAAAAGATACTTTTTTATCTTTGCCCTCATCACTGAAAAACTTGGGATACCAGCCTGTTTGCACGGGATTTAGATTAAAATTTTCAGGCATAACTAAAAAACAACAACCTTCACCTGCGGCTGCGTATTTATATCCACCTGCCGTTAAAAAACAATTTGCGGGTGCTAGGCTCCAATCAAAGGGAATGGCACACCACGAATGATAGGCATCGATCACCACAGTTCCAGAAAAATTTTTCACAATCGAGAAAAGTTTTTTTAGATCCAATCGAAAGCCTGAATTAAAAAACACATGACTTAGATAAATAAAATTATGTTCCCCAGATTTAATTTCTTGTTCGAATCGCTGCAAAAAAGTTTCGTTTGGGAAAACATTTACTTTCTTTATCTCGATCTGATTCACCTCGGCCATGCGGTCGGCTTGTCGATCGAAACTGTAAAACTCTGAGTCACTGGTTAAAACTTTGACTCTGCTGGAATGGAAACAAGACATCAAACGAAACACCAGTTCATGCGTATTGCTGGCGAAACAAATTCTATTCGAATTGGAAACTTTTAAAGTGTCTGCCACCAAGCGCTGCAGCTCGGGATAGACAACCTGATAACGCCGGTCCCACTTATGATCCAATAGGCGACAGGAATCATCCCAAGCCTCTAGGCCTGCTTCGCGGCTGATATCTGGCCAATAATGATGACTGTGGGCGCAGAAATGCTGCTCATCTGCGTGAGCTTGCATAAATTTACTGAAATATTTTTGATACATCTGCTATTCATGCTCGCCCAAAGCTTGTTCCATTTCTAGAAAAACCTAGACCTTCGTCTGGCCCTGTCATGAAATACTGCGAATCAACTGCGCGGAATATTTTTAAGAATATTCACGCAAAAACTTCTTAAACCATCTTTAGTTTAAACTTTTGCCTTTAAAATCAATGCTTTGCATAATTTTTTATTTTTTGGTGGCGTATTTTCACTAGTTTTTCGTCTTGATTTTAACTTGAAAAATAGATTTTTGACTAAAGTTAAAACAAAAAAGGTCGCTTTCCCGAAGTGATAAAAACACAGTTAAGTATTTAAAATAATTAAACTAAATCATTTTGACCATACTTTGGCATAGGTTTGCAAAGACAGACTTATGTGGGGGTTCTTATGAATCGCAAATTAATAGTTTTAGCAGTTTTGGTTCTGGCCGCTTGTTCGCCGCAAAAATTCAGATCATCTATTAATGATGTTGGTCAGGCCGCCGTTCCGATTACGCCAGGAACATCATCAGAGCTTGCAGCAAAGACTTTTAGTCTGACCACAACTCCTGTTAGCTTCTCGCAAGATGTTTTGGCTCAGAATAATACATCGATTTCGTTTCAGGTGCCGCTGCCAGATGGAACTTTTTCCAATAACTTAAAAGCTTCTGACATTCATTTGGTTGAAAATGGCGTTTCGATTCCTGATTTTAAGCTCACTTCGAGTTCTCAGAATACTGATCAAACTGTCGACATTGTCTTAGCCTTAGACGTTACCTGTTCGATGGTTCCAACAATTGAATCAGCAAAAACTAATTTAATTAACTTCGTTAGAAATGCTCGCCTGAATAATTATCACACACGTATGTGTTTATCCACTTTTGGAGATTATACCGTTCAAAAATGCACGCAGTTCACTGACAACGATCCCTCGAATCCTGCAACTATGACTCAAGTGAATCAATTGATTTCAGATATTTCTAAATTAAAAGCACTTTGTGGCGCTCAAGATCCTGGTGGCAATGATTTAAATGAAAACCCGATGCGTGCACTGATCGACGCAAGTATTGCACCATGGAATCCAAGCTCACAACGATTTTTAATCTTGGTGACTGATGACGGATTCTTATATTCGCCCGACAACCAGGGTGACGTTGGGACATTAGCTCCATATTATGCTGATGTTTTAACTGCGATTCAAACTTCGCAAATGAATGTGTTTATGGTTGGACCAAATCGCCCAGGTTATAAATTGCCCTTCAAAGGCAACCCAAGCGTTGTCACCGCCAGCAATGGTGAATTTTTCTTGTTCGCTGACTTAGTTGATAAAAAGATTTCTTTGGACACAGTTTTAAATAGAATTTTACGACGAGTTCAAACAACCTATACTGCCTCATACACTGCAGACGAAGTACCTGGATTAGATCCAAGTTTGCCTTTGTCATTACGTGACGTTCGAGTATCTCTGAATGCCGGTGTGCCAGGACAAGTTGTTGCCAAAGGTGCGCAAAGCAATTTGCCAACAGGCCGTGCAAATTACAAAAAAACGTGGAGATTATCCGAAAAGAAAATCCGCGCAGAAACTCTGCAAGTTAAAGTCAACGGACAACCCGTCAGTACTGGATATGTATTAACCAATACAGATTTAACTTTTGCAGCTGCGCCAGCACCAGGAACAAAAATCGAAGTGGTCTTTCAGTTCGATTCTTTAAAAGACGCTTTGCAAACCGATTCAATCTTAATTGCCAAAGTGGAAAATTTAGATACTTTACAGTTCAGTTTAAATGGAATTGCCGCGCCTAAAACAGATTTTGTATTTACTCAAAATCTGGATGGCGATTGGGTTGTAACTTTGGGCGAACGAGTTTTGTCCGAAACCGATCCTTACCAAATTCGCATGAGACGATCACTGGTCGTCCGCATTGTTAAGCCTTAAACAATAATTAGTTTACTGCCAGCCCTGGCAGTAAACTTTCCAGCTAGATTTCCTAACGGGTTTTGCGCTTGCCTCAACTTAAGCCACTCGGTACTTGATTTGTCCAAAGACGCCAAGTCGATTTAAATCGCTGACTAGTGACTAAAATCTTTCTAAATCCCCAATTGAAAAATTTGCCAATGCATATAATTTAATTTTACAAAAAAAGTTTGTAATTTGTAGGAACTCAAATGATAAATTCGAAATCAACTTAAGTCGTTTGCCATTTTGCTGCGACAGCCGAAGACCGGGGTACTTCCGTGAGGTTCGAAATTCTTATCACTCAACTTTTTTGTTTATGTACTTGTTTCGTTGTGAATGCAGCAACTAACTCGAAGCTGCAGCCCATTCTTTATGGTGAACCAACTCAATTTAGAACAGCTCGAAATCTTAGTTCACATTCATTCGGAAAAGGCGGCGCATTTTCGGATAAAAACTGGGAAGAAAGTTTTTATTTTAAAATCGGAAAAATTGTTGATAACGAAACCTCACAAAGCTTAAGATTTATGGAACTTTCGGCCAATTTTTTGTGGCAGACCAACCTGACCATGGAACTTCGCCGAATATTAAGACAACCAAAAAGGAAATTGGTCGAAGATAAAATTATTCCCATCGATAAATTGGATTTTTGCCGAATTAATTTAAAAGGCGTTGCACCCGTAATTACAGAAGTTAATTCCGCGCAGAACAAAGTCGTCTTTCAAATTAGTGAACTGACTACCATTGAAAATCCTTGGATTCTATCCGCCGTCTTTGCATATAGTCTTAATCCTTGGTCAGACTGGTATTGGGGTGTTTCGAAATTGATTCGCGATACGGCCATCGAACAAGGCGAAACGATGCGAAACAGTTGCCGGAACCTATCCATTTCTTTTCATACAAAAGCAAAAGATGAAAAGTGGCTAGTCGAAGTTAAACTTAGCTCTGAAAACAGTCGGAAGATTTTGGAAACAGTCGGATCTGATCTAAACTTTTCAAACGATGAGCAGCTAAGAACAGTCGTTCTAAACCAAGTGCGATCCCAGAACATGCAGGAAGCTGTGTCTTCATCAAATCTAAAAGTTCTTCGTCCAGCAGGGGAATCTCGCGTTGCAACTTTGCACGCTCGCTGAGTTCAGCTTGCCAACGTTGTCTTTGCACTTCGGCGTCCGTCACTTCATAAAATGCGTTGGCTAATTCCATTCCCCGCCAGTAAATTTCAAATCGATCTGCCCAACCTTGCCGCGATATTTTGGCATTGGCAGATTGAAATGGTGGATAGGAATGCAGTATGGTCACCGTATCTGAATCCAGCTGAGCTTCGATTTTGTCGACACAAATTCTGGCAAATAAATCGTTCAGCGAATCATCTTGGGAAAAATTAAGCCCAAGCTGACTACAGAAACTGCGCATTTGCTGCAAATTACAATCTGGTTTTAATTCACAACCAAACTGCGCAAAGGCTTCTGCGACAGAAAGTTTCTGAATCCTCTGTTTGGACCCCGAAGCGATTTCAATCAACTGCACACAGTCATCCATCAAAACGGTTAGTTCTTGGCCGACGCGGTACCATTCGATCATCCAAAATTCAGGCTGGTGAATTTCTGAAATTTCGCCGTTGCGATAAGACTTAGCGATTTCGAAAATTCTTTTTTCGCCGAAGCACAGGATTTTTTTAAGGTGAATTTCTGGACTGGTGGGCAAGAAAAATTTTTGGGTTTTTGAGCCCACTTTCCACTCGGTCGAGAAGTAATCGATATGTGGTTCCGTTCCGGGACAGGTTACCAAAGTGGGTGTGGACACTTCTAAAAAATCTTGGGATTCGAAATAGTGCCGCACCTGATTGACGAATTGGCGCCAGGGACGCTGCAATACCACAGCTTTTTCCACGCGGCTCACCGAAAGCTTCCTTTCGCCTTGTGGGCGTCGAACACTTTTGTTATGGTTTTCACAGACATTTCTATACAATCAAGGAGGAATCAATGCCAATCAATTCTTTTAAAACCTGGGTTTCCGAATTAGCGAAACGTCCCGAACTGCAATCCATTCGCACTGAAGTTGCAAAAATTCGCACCGAATTCACCAAGCGTGGAGTCGAAATCACTAAGACTTTGCAAAATGAAAAAGAAAAAACTGTCAAAGAAGCACACAAACAATACGAGCGCGCTTTGCAAATTTTAAAAAATTCGCAATCGCAATTGAACAGCGAAGTGCAAAAGACGATGTCGCTTTTGAAAAAACACCGCGGCAATGTTGAAACTTTGCTGAAAAAGAAAAAAACTGCAGCAAAAAAAGCTGGCGGTAAAACTGCGGTAAAGAAAACAGCAAAAAAAGCTGCACGCACTAAATAGTTTTTATTTTCTAACTTCTAAAATTTTTGTGGGGATTTAATGGATACATCCTTTGCCGACAGGCATATTGGCCCTCGTGAATCTGACATTCAAAAAATGCTGCAGTTTCTTGATCTGAAAAGTTTAGAAGAACTTGCAGATCGAGTGATCCCGCAAAAAATTCGTTCCGAAAAAGAATTGCAAATCGGCCCCGGCCGCAGCGAAGCCGAAACCTTGCAATGGCTGAAAAAAACCATGTCGCAAAATGAATTAAAAAAATCATTGATCGGTCTTGGCTATTCAGGAACGCATACGCCCAGTCCGATTTTACGAAATGTTTTCGAAAATCCAGGCTGGTATACCGCCTACACACCCTACCAAGCAGAAATTGCTCAAGGTCGCTTGGAAGCCTTGCTGAATTTCCAAACCATGGTGAAAGATTTAACCGGATTAGAAATTGCCAATGCTTCGTTGTTGGACGAAGCAACCGCTGCGGCTGAAGCTATGATTATGGCTTTAAGTGTTAGCCCCGATAAAGATGCCTCGGTTTGTATGGTTTCAAAAGCTTTGCATCCGCAGGTGATTGAAGTTTTAAAAACTCGTTCCGAACCATTGGGAATTACTTTAAAATATTTTGACCCAGAAGATGCTTTGAAAGCTGATTTTACTTTTCCTGAATCTTTTTTTGCCGCAATTGTTTCTTATCCCGATACTTATGGTCGGTTTTTTGATTTCAGAAAATTTGCTGAAAAAACTCATGAACGCAAAGCTACAGTGGTGGCCTGCGCAGATTTAATGTCGCTGACTTTGATGACTCCCCCAGGGGAATGGGGCGCCGATATTGTGGTGGGAAATTCCCAGCGCT
>JBBQHD010000040.1:0-20719 GCA_038323665.1 Bdellovibrionales bacterium | reverse complement strand
AAGGATAAACTGATCAGCGATTCAAAAGGTGTTTTCCCACTAGCGCTGGATAAATTTTTAATTTTCAAAGGATCTTGATAATTACCATTTCGATCGACCAGCGAAAGATTGCCCATTGCTCCGGTAAATTTTGTTTTTCCTGCTGGAGCTTTTTTTACAAGATCATTCGCAGTGCGAACAGGATGCCTGAAATAAATGGGAAACCAATCGCCATACGCGGGCTGTGGACGAATCAAGACGACGCTATTATTAAATGAATCCGTAAGATTCAGTTCCGCAGGTAAATCATTCCAATCGGTAACAAAATCGCCCAGGGCATCAACACTGATCGGAATTTTAAGGCTTGTTCCCAAACCATTTTTTTGAAAATAAATTTCCACATGAGTCGGCGCCGCAGCCCCTTGAGTTCGCTGAATGGTTCGGTCAAAGCGAATACTGACTTTGGGCGCTGATGAATTAAACTGAATCAAGGTCGCAACCACCGGCGGTCTTGATTGCCCCCAAGCGGAATTGAAATCAACGCGCGAATTTGACTGCCCATCGTTATAGGGATGAAAACCGCTATCAAAAAGCTGAGTTGGAATCGCAACACTGACGTCTTTGATATCTTGCATGCTCCAAGCATCGTTCAATGCTTTGGAAGCCGCATTGGCCATAATTGCCTCGGGCCGCCAACGAGAAGTTTGTGCCCCGCCCCAAGGGGATTGATTTCCACTGCCACCATCTTGAGGCAAACGATTCAGCGCAATGTCAGTCGCAAAAACTTGCGCAGCATCCACGCTGTTTACTTCCATAAGAACTTGCTGCAAGGACCAAGGCTTAATTTTCATAGGGGCCGATCCAGCACCGCAAGCAAAACTTTGCGAAGCAGAATTTAAGATTATTAAAATTAAACTGAAAACTTTTTTGAATTTCATTTCTAGACTCCTTGAAGGAAGTTAGTTTTATGGCTTAATTTGCACTAAATGCAAATGCTTTCGGATCTTGATCAGGCCCCGAGTTTCACCAGATCCAATTAAATGCGAGCATTACCTGCGCCGAAGTTTTTTAAATATAATTTTGTTTAATTTATTACTAGGTCTGATTGTCACCTGGAAAATCAGTATCCCGGGGCGAAGATTTTTGGAAATAATGAGGATTCAACTGTGGTGCCAACCGAGTGATCGCAGAAGAACCAACTGTCTGGGTTCAAACCGAGCATTCAACTAATATTGAAGCATCGATCTTTATTGAAAAAGTTCGCCGATTGTAATTTTGATCTGCCTATAGCTATTTCATACAAAGTTTTGCCACTGTTTTTCTCCTTATCTTTAATAAAACCTACTTTGACGTTGGCCTGATTCTAGCAATAGCAAATAGTCGCTTGTCCAAAATCGTTTAGTTTGAATAAAGGGAAATCAATCCCACAAAATTTTGGAACGGTATAAAAGGATGTTTTATGAAAATTCTCTTAATAAGTATTTTGATCTTAGTATCTCAATTCAGTCATGCCGGGGACGTTCTTAGTAAAATTAAGTTGGATCATAAACTTACGCATGACGAATTGATAAATTTGATGGGTGCTCAAACTAAAAAATTAACAGAATATTTATTATCACTTCCTGAAAATCAAAAAAATGTAAAAATTCTCGTTGAATACCGCGTTTCCTCGCACACACCATTGACTAGCTTTGGTGGTCGTTGGGATAAGTTCGAATTCACACGTTCTTTAATTGTGCGCTCAGCTTTAGGGTCACAGTCTTTTCATACGATGGTGTATTTCGAAGGCAACGGAAGTTGGTTATTTCAGGCATTAAACGGAAATTTACAGCGCGAAACTATGCTTGTTCAAGAACTTCAAAAAACTTTTCCAAATTATAATGCTGCGGAATATTCCATTAAATTTTCAACAGATGATGATGCTACAAATTTAAGTTCGGAACCTTATCTTTTGCCCTCTTCCGCCATTACAGATACAGCAGGAATTACTATTCGGGCTCCATTTACTCGAGCAAATTATTACCATGGACCAACCATTCATTTCGTTTGGTAATGCCTGTCCTTAAAAGACACTAATCCCCTTCCTGGCGACTTTACGCAGAAGGGGAATACTGGAACGAAGCCCATGCAAGCAATTTCAATCTTGAATGTCAAAAGCGAGCGCAGTTGGCATTCTTTTTCACATTTTTAAACTACTTGGATATTTTTTGCTTTTCAAATCCTATCCGCCGCAGCGGAGGACTCGACCGCGAAAGGCTCAGATCCAATTAAACGCGAGCATTGCCGGCGCCGAAGTTTTTTAAACATGATTCAGTTTAATTTATTCACCCCAGATAAAGGTAAGGAAGGCTTTCGGCTACCCTGCACCTCGCGCGTTTGCCTACCCGCAGAATATAACAACCGTGGCGGTTCTTGAGCTCTAAACTATTAAAATCTTTTAGAATTAAAATTCATTTTACCAAGACGACGGGGATATAAAACGCCGGCGATTTTAGCCTCTGCCGATAGATTTTCTGAAAGACTTGACTATGTCATATATTTATGACATAGTCGTAAAGTGAAGGCTGTTAGAATTCATAAGAAGGTCAGCAAAGAATTTGAAAAGATAGAGTTTTCTATAAAAAGAAGACTTGCCGAGATATTTGCCCTTCTTGCTGAAGGTGAAAATTTGGGAATGCCACTTAGTCGACCGATGCCGGTGATTGAACATGGTGCGCACGAGCTGAGAATCAAAGATCACTCAGGGCAGTTCCGAATTTTTTATTACACAAAAAAAGCTGATGCGATTTTGATTTTTCACCTTTTCAAAAAGAAAACACAAGAAACGCCCTCGCAAGAGATTGCGACCGCGAAAGCTCGTTTACAGGAGATGCTATGAAATCTTATTTCGAAGCAAAAAATTTAGAAGAACTTTGTTTATTGATGGGTCTGCCAAAGACGGAAGCGCCTAAATTACAAATCCGCCTCGATTTAGCAAAGGCCATTCGCCGTATCGTTGAGAAAAAAGAGTTCACACATGCAAAGACTTCAGCAAAAACGGGAGTTGGCAGAACTGTTATTACCGCAATCATGAATGGAAACTTGGATAGAATTTCAACGGATCGCTTGATCGATATTGCCCAAGCGTTGGGACTTAAGCTTCATTTGAAAGTCGCTTAACTTGAATATGTTAAGCATTCATTGTTTTAGTGATCATCAGGGAAGCGAACCCTATGGTGGTTCGAATACCTTTGGTGCCCCCGAGCGATAGTAGAAGAACCAATTGTCTGGGCTGAGATATACTTGATCAAATTGCATCGCGCCAACGCAGTGACTCTATTAAATAAATGTTATTGATCTAAATTAGAATGCTGTTAGAAAAAACAAATGAACAAAATTATTTTTATTTTATCCTTCTTTTTCTACCTTCAATCCGGATTCGCCATGCACTGCGAAAGTAAAGATCAAAAAATTAATATTTCCTCTTCGGCTTTCAATCATGCTGCCAGCGCTGAAATGATCTTTGTACCGCAGCCCTATTCAGCGATTAGCATGACGATGATTTCACCAGCTGGTTCTCGCATAATTGTATTTATGAATTTGACCGATGGCGCATCTGCGCTTGGCTTACACCAAACTCTTTCGTGGAAATCTCATGCTTGGCATCCAACCTGGAATCTTCACTATTTTGGCTTCAATCAGGAAAAAGAATTATTACTTGTAAACATGGTCATAGACAGAAGTTGCTCATCGATCGGCAACTGCTCTTATTTTGGAAATGGTGATATTGAAGTTGTTTCTAGAAATGCTCAAAATCAACTGTCTTTGACGTCCATTTCTTGTAAATATAATTAGAAGTCCTAACTTCCTTGAAGGAAGTTAGTTTTAAATTCTTATTTGCATAAATGGCAACCTCTTTCCGGTCTTGCTCGGGCTCGCCAGATCCAATTAAACGCGAGCAATACCTGCGCCGAAGTTTTTTAAACTTAATTTAGTTTAAACATTTACAGGGACTGATCCGTCACCACGGAAATTCTGGGTGCAGATCACATTATTCTGGATTCCGGGGTAAGTTCTTCGATTATGACGGTGAAGGTTTGGTGCATCCGGCAGGACTTGAACCTGCAACCCTCGGATTCGAAGTCCGATACTCTATCCAGTTGAGCTACGAATGCGTGATCCAATATTTATTACATTCTGGGCTACGGCGGCAACAACTTAATCTTTGATGATCAGACGATTTTCAAATTCGCCCGGGGGATGCGACGACGGGCAAACTCTTTTCAAGATCTTGCCAGAACACTCGATGCCGTCCACAAAAGCTTTCTTCCACTGATTTTCTCTTAATCCCGACAGCAAATCGGTGATGACCTCTTGCCAATCTTCGGGTTTGGTTTTTTCCAAAACGGATTCGCCTGGTAATACGATGGCTTTGCGTTCCATTACGGAAACAAACAGCAAGACCGCTGCTTTTTCAGACTGTCTGGCCAGATGCAATTCGATAAATTCGGCGCGCGCCCTTCGCCACACTTGAATATCTTGGTCAAATTTTGGAATCAATAATCTTTGCACCCATAAATTTCTGGCCAAGAGGAAACTGATCCCGTAAAAAAATACCCACAAGCCTAATAAAATTAAAAAACAAATTTGTTCGTCGAATTTAAACAGCAAAAAAATCAACGTTGAAGTCAGCGCCATAATTATTGTGTTCCGCAATGGCATATGCCCCACCGCACTCGAAGATCTGACAATCATCGGAATGATTTCGCCCGAAGTATTTTTTTCAGCTTCGCCAATGGCTGCTTCGATTTGGCTTAACTCGTCGGTCGTTAAATTTTTAAAAGTCGCCAGAAGAACCTCCTCCGGAAAATCCACCGCCGCCACCGCCCCAGCTGCCGCCTCCACCACCACTGCCGCCGCCCCAGCCTCCACCGCCGCCACCCCAGAAAATTCCGCGGTGATAGCCCGAACCAACTCCGGCAATGCGTTGAATGATGGTGATTAAAAAGAAAAATCCAAATAATAACAACACGACCCAGTTAAATGGCCGTTCCTGACGTTGAGCCCGCTGAGTTTGCAAACCCACATCCAGTTGCAAAATATTGGCGATGCTTGCCACCGCGGAAATTACCCCGCGATCGTAATCCCCTTTGCGCAAGAACGGAGCCATCACATCGGAAACTATTCTTTTCGCATAAGCATCGGGAATATCGCCTTCTAAACCTTTGCCAACTTCGACGCGGATTTTACGATCTTTCACCGCAATTAAAATCAGCAAACCCTTATCGGTGCCTTTTTTTCCCAACTTCCACTCGTCCACAATCTGAATGCTGGCGGATTCGATCGGCAGTTCGTCCGTCGTTTGCAAAGTTAAAATCTGCAACTGAACCTGGGCCTGTTCCCAAAATTTTCGAATCACAGGATCTAAATTGCGAATGGTTTGTTCAGATAAAACACCGGCATCATCCTGCACAGGCGCGCGCAGGGGCGGAACGGAAAATTTCGCCCACGTGCACAACGGAAAAAAAAGCTGAAAAAAAGATGCAGCTAAACAATATTTCAAAATTTAACTTCCGGCGCTTTTTCAGCTTTGCCTTTTTCGTCTGCAGCCAAATCCCACTGCGGCATTTTTTCGTAATGGTAAAACAGCGAATTGGTAAAACTTGTCGGCGGAACTGTGATTTCGTTGTTAAAATCTTTGATCGAACCGATGTAACGATTACGTGCAACGGTGATGCGATTTTCAGTGCCTTCTAGTTGAGCTTGCAAATCCCGAAACTGCGTATCGGCTTTTAAATCCGGATATTTTTCCGCAACCACCATCAATCGTCCCAGTGCTTGCGACATAGAACCTTGTGCCGCTTGGTATTCTTTTAATTTTTGCGCATCCATTTTAGATGGATCAATGGTCACAGCAGTTGCCTTGGCGCGGGCTTCGGTGACGGCCACAAAAGTTTCTTTTTCATGTTTGGCATAACCCTGCACAACGCTGACCAAATTGGGAATTAAATCCAATCGTCTTTTGTATTGGTTTTGCACTTCGGATAGGGAGGCTTCGACTTCGTTTTTATTTTTGGGAATGGATTGAATTCCGCAACCCGACAATCCCACAAGTAAAGTCGCACTTAAGATCAAATTCATAAATTTCATGGTATCTCCTCTGGTCTTTCTGTTTTCAGTGAAACAAGAACCCATAAATTACCCAGATTTAAGCGGCTTATCAATGGCCAAATCTGTTACGACAAAGCTTCGGGAAAAGCTTTGACCATTTCCTGGTTAATCTGCCAAATCACAGCCATGCAAAACCTGCAGCTGCGACAGCCAACCGAAAAGCTTCATTTTATTTCCATGCGCAAACCCGCAGGCATTTCCACGCACCGACCGATGGGCAATGTGCCGGGATTTCAGGATTGGATCGAATCCGTCAATCACCAAAAATTATGGACAGTCCACCGATTGGACCGCGACACTTCTGGTTTACTTATTTTTGCATTGGAAAATCAAACCTCCCGCGATTTATCTAAACTATTTGAACATCATCAGGTGCAAAAAAAATATTTTCTAAGAACTGCCCGCAGCCAGATGGCCAATGAGTTCGAAGTTTCTTCTTTCATCGAAAAACAGGATAAGACTTATGTTTCGCGAACAGATATCACGGCCAATGCCACCACACGTTTTCAAAAAATTTCTGAAACCCACGATGGTGATTTATGGCAGGCATCGCCCCTAAGCGGGAAAACCCACCAAATTCGTCTGCATGCAGCCCAAATGAAAATTCCAATTCTGGGCGATCGTTTGTATGGGGGAAAAACTTTTTATCGTCTGTGTCTGCACGCCAGCGAAATGCGCATGCAGTTTCACCAAGAAGATTTGCATTTAAAAGTAAAAAACCCCGCCTGGTATGATCTTAAAAATGAAACGGATCATTTATTCTTACTGCTGCAGGATGCTTGGATTGATTGCGAAGGTCTGTGGCAATTTCCACCCGATTTTTGTTTCCGATTTATCAGCGGAGAAAAATATCCTTTCGAAATCGATCGCTATGGCAAAAATTTCTGGGTTTACTGGCGCGCCGAATCCGATCCATCCAAAGAATGGGTGCGGGCCTTTGAAAAATTTGCTGATTTTAATCAGCATGGTTTGATTTTGCAAAAAATGGAAAATCGGCAAAAACAAAAAACTTTTTTTGTGGTGGATAAAATCGCAGAACCGCATTGGCAGGTCGAAGAAAACGGCCTGAAATTCCAAATCCAAAAAAACCAAGGCGAATCAGCCGGTTTATTTTTAGATCAAAGAAAAAACCGCGAATTTGTTTTAAAAAATTCCAGCGATAAAAAAGTTTTAAATCTTTTTGCCTATACTTGCGGGCTGTCTGTCGCAGCAGCAAAAGGTGGCGCCAAAGAAGTGGTCAGCGTGGATTTCAGCAAAGCTTCGCTAAAATGGGGCAAAGAAAATTTCGTGATCAATGATCTAGACCCCAGCAAATATGAATTTTGGGATCAAGATGTGCTGCTGTTTTTAAAGGGCTGTGCAAAACGCAATCGCAAATTTGATTTGATTATTTGCGATCCCCCGGTCGTTGGCAGGTCCAAGGAAGGTCTTTTCCGTCTGGAAAAACAGTTTTTAAATTTATTGGAATTATGTTGGAACTGTTTAGAAGATTACGGCGATATTTTATTTACCACCCATCTGCAGGATTTTACCAAACAGTACCCCATACCCGTGGTGCAACAGTTTTTGAAAACAAAATCGCTGATTTTAAAAGCGCCGCCCCCACCCGAGGAATTGTCGTTAAGTTCCATGGCGGGATATTCCCCCAGATTGCTGCATGGATTTCTGCTGCGAAAACAAAAATGATAAACACACTTAATATAATTTAGACAGCGGCATCGAATACATTCCCGGAGCATAATTTGCGCGGCGGGATTGCATTAAATTCTGAAATTCAGATTTTTTCTGGGCAGCACTGCAATAGGGGAAAATGGCAATTCCTCCGCGCGGAGTAAATTCCCCAATGACTTCAATAAAATATGGATTCATCAGCGCAAACAAATCATCGCAAATGGTTTGCATGCAATCTTCGTGAAAATCCCCGTGATTTCTAAAACTAAATAAATAAAGTTTAAGTGATTTGCTTTCCACCATGGATTCGCCCGCGATATAGTTGATAAATACTTTGGCATAATCTGGCTGGCCGGTTTTTGGACACAGCGAAGTAAACTCGGTGCAGATCAACGACGTCCAAGCAATTTTGCCGGGATTTTTATTGGCGAATTTTTCCAATAATTTTGGATTGTAATTGTAGGTATAATCGGTTTTTTCTGACCCCAGTTTAAAATTTTTTAATTCCTGATTCGATCGTTTGGCCATTTAAAATTTCTCCCGTTTCAGTAATTTTTCTTTCAAAATATCTTCGGCCGAATCCAAAGTGCGCAAGACATAATGTGCGGCTAAAATATCCTGTTGCTGTTTATTTAAATCACAGAAAGTTTGATTTTTTTCAATGGATTTTTGGATGTAAAACAAAAATAAAGCTGCTGCGACACTGATATTGTAACTTTGCACGAATCCTTGCATGGGCAAATGCACAAATTGATCACAGGCCTTCTGAATGTCGCTGGAAATTCCGTCTTTTTCATTGCCGAAAACAATCGCGCAGGGTTCGGTCCAATTGATTTCTTCGGGTGCCACTGCATTTTCCAAAGTGGTGCCGATAATGCGAACTTTGTCTTTTTTTAACTGTGCAATGCAATCTGCTGCGGTTTTCCATTTGCTGACTTCGATCCACTTTTCTGCGCCCTTGGTAACTCGGCTGGCTTCTTTGAATCGCTCTGATGATTCAATCACATGAAAATTGGCAAAACCCATTCCTTCGCCCGAACGAAAAACTGCGCTGATATTTCCGCGATCATATAAGCCATCCAAAACAACGGCTGTTGAAAATCTGCGTTTAGCTATCACCGATTGAATGGTGGACAGACGATGTTCTGTCAAAAGTGGCGCGATTTCAGATAAAACCATTTCAGCAGGAACTTTTAATCCTGAAGACAGCGAAATAGGATCAGTGAATGGAAACAAATTACCTCAATAAAACTTCGGGTTTAGCGGTTAAATCGCGGGTGATGTTTTTTTGATGGGCTTCTAAAGTTCCGCCACCAATTTCCAGCAATTTGGCATCTCTCCATAATCGCTCGACCACATACTCGCCAACATATCCGTAACCACCTAAAACTTGAATGGCCCGATCGGCAACATTTTTCGCCATGGTTGTGGCCATTAATTTGACCCCGTCACTGTCCAGGCGTTGACCTTCGTGTAATAAATCCAATTTGCGGGCAGTTTCGTAAACATAACTGCGGGCCGCGCGGTATTCGGCATAACTTTCGGCAATGTATTTTTGCACTTGTCCAAACTGAGACAAGGTTTTTCCGAAAGCTTCGCGTTGTTGTGCATAGCGGGTCATGATTTCCAAGGATCTGCGGGCAATTCCCAAACTCATTGCGGCCAAAGTAACTCGTTCTAATTCCAAATTTCGCATCATATGCAAAATCGAATCACCTTCGGATCCAACCAAGTTTGCGGCAGGGACCACGCAATGATCCATAACCATTTCGGCCGTATTCGAGGCCCGCATTCCCAATTTATCTTTGATTTTTTGTCCTACTGAAAAACCTTTGGTGTCCTTATCCAAAATAAAAGTCGACAGTTGAGGCTTGCCATTTTTTTCGCCGGTCTTTGCATAAACATAAAATAAATCACAAGCCGTTCCCGCATCGTCAATGGCCCCGTTGGTAATCCACATTTTGCGGCCGGTGATTTCATAATTATCCGATTTTTTAACCGCCGTTGTTTGCATCGCCAAAACATCAGTCCCCGCATTGGCTTCTGACATTCCCATGGCGCCAATCCATTCACCCGAACAAAGTTTGGGCAAATATTTTTTCTTTTGTTCTGCAGAACCGTTGATCGCCAAATTATTTACACAAAGCATCGAATGCGCCAAATAAGCCAAACAAAAACCAGGATCTGAACTGGACAATTCTTCATGCACCAATACGGCGGCCGTTGCGTCCATGCCCGCCCCGCCGAATTCTTCGGGAACTGTGATGCCCAAAATACCCAGGTCACCTAGTTTTTTAAACAAAGGAACATTAAATTTTTCGGCACGATCAAAAGCGCTGGCCTGAGGTTCGACTTCGCTTTTAACAAATTGGCGAAGACTGTCGCGTAAAAGCTTGTGTTCTTCTAGGGGTTGATAAAGGTCAAAATCCTTGTATGACATTATAGTGTCCTCCGGCGTAGGGACAGTGTAGAAAGGTTTCTTATGAGTGTAAATCAAACTTTTGTAACCAGTGTGTTGGGCGTCGGAACCGAGTTAACTGATGGACAAATCATCAATCGGAATGCCGGATGGATTTCCCAAAAAACAAAAACTTTGGGATTGCGCACCGGGCATCATCTAAGTGTTCCCGACGATCGAAATTTAATTCGCCAAGGCTTAGATTATTTAGAGAAAAAATCTGAATTTATTTTTGTTACAGGTGGCCTTGGACCCACCACCGATGATTTCACTCGCGAATTGATTGCCGAATGGGCCGAAGTGCCTTTGGTGCTGAGTGATGAGGTGTGGAATTTTGTGCAAGAACGCTTAAGCAGCCGCGGTTATCCCGTTCAGGATTTTCAAAAACAGCAGTGCTATTTTCCCGAAGGCGCCATTTTACTTCCCAATCCAATCGGGACCGCCTACGGATTTCGCCTTAAAGTGCGCAGCAAAGATTGCATTGTTTTGCCAGGGCCTCCGCGCGAAATCGAAGCGATTTGGAATTCCTCGTTGCTATCGTGGCTGGAAAGTTTACAGCTGTCGCCATGGTTGACTTTGTCCTGGGATACGATGGGTTTGGGCGAAAGCCAGGTTGCAACTTTGGTTGAGCCCATTATTGAAAAGTTTCGTGTCGACATTCCGCAAATTAAATTTGAAATCGGCTATCGCGTGCATCTGCCCTATGTGGAATTTAAAATTATGTTAAGCAGTCAGGATCAGACCATCCTGTCACCACTGATTACCGAAATTGAAAAAAATCTGCATGCCATTACGGTTTTGCGCGATGGCATCGATATCGTGGATCAGTTCTGGAATTTGCTTTCCGAAAAGCATCCTGAATTTGTGATTGAAGACCAAGTGTCGCAAAGTTTTTTAGAAGAACGCTTGCACAAAGGTTTTAAAAATCTGGGAAAATTTAAAAAATGGGAATTTTGCAATCACATTCCTGTTGAAAATTCCGCAACCCACCTTTGGTTAAGACCGATCAACGAATGCGAAGTGACCATCGGAATCAGTGGCAATAAATCCGAACAAATTAATATTAAAACCCCCATGATTTCTGCAGAAATGAGCGAACGCAGACGGCAATATTTTTCTGAACTGGCACTGATTCACTGGTGCCGATTTCTGAAAGGCGTTTAAGTTATGCGAAATGAGCGCGGACAGATTTATTTGGATTACAATGCGACGACTCCGGTGGATTCACGCGTGGTCGATACGATGCAAACTTATTGGAGCGAAAATTTCGGCAACCCTTCCTCGGATTTACATTCTTGGGGTTGGAACGCAAATTTCGCTGTTCAGGACAGTCGCAAGAAAATTGCGGCACTTCTGAAATGCGGGGCTTCGGAAATTTATTTTGCGTCAGGTGCAACCGAAGCCAACAATTGGGTTTTTCATTCCTTGCTGCAAAATAAAATTTTATCCGAGGTTCACATTATTGCGTCTTCGGTCGAACACGACAGTGTGCGAAACACTTTATTGCATTGGCAGAAACAAGGCGTTCAGGTTGATTTTGTTCGGGTTAATTCGGAGGGCCTGCTTGATCTGCAAGACTTAAAAAGCAAGATTCGAACTAATACGCGCTTGATATCGGTCATTTTTGGGCAGAATGAAATCGGCACTTTACAAAATATTTCTGAAATCTCGCGTTTCGCACGCGAACGAGATATTTTATTTCACAGTGATGCCACACAGGTTGTGGGAAAAATGGAATTTGATATTTCAGATTTCGATTTTTTAAGTTTTTCTTCGCACAAACTTTATGGGCCAAAAGGCATTGGTGCTTTGTATGCCCATGCAAAAACGACGTCCTTGCTGCCCATGATACTTGGTGGACAACAAGAAAGTGGGTTGCGCAGTGGAACCGAACCCGTTCCCCAGATTGTGGGCTTTGGCAAAGCCTGTGAACTTTGCGCGCAGGAACTGCCGTCGGAAAATTCGCGATTGGCTTTGCTTGGAAAACTTTTACGGAAAGCTTTGTTGGATAAAATTCCAGATCTGAAACTGAATGGCAGTTTAGAAAATCGTTTGCCCACCAATTTGCATCTGACCTTGCCAAAAATCCAACGCGATGTATTTCTGAAAAAACTTTCAGGCCTTGGAATTAGCTCTTCAAGTGCTTGTCATTCTAGTTCTGGGATAAGTTCCACGCTGAGTGCCTTGGGATTTTCAGCCGAAGCTGCCGAACGAAGCTTTCGCTTGTCGTGGGGAAGATTTACCGATGAAGGTCAGATTTTAGAAGCTGCGGAAATTCTTGCCAACGCGTGGAAGGCTTCTGTTTAAAGCTTCATTACAGCCTGTCTTAAGACTAATCTGAGCGACAAGGTTAAGATTACCCATGATTTCCCTCGAAAACTTTGCTATATTCAAGGCAGAGGAAATTATGATTCAAGTAAGTGAATTGGCTGCAAAAAAAATTAAAACCTTAAAATCCGAAGAAGGCCAACCCGAGTCTTCATTTTTACGCGTTCAAGTAAAAAAAGGCGGCTGCTCTGGGCTGTCTTACAAAATGAATTTTGATTCGGAAGTCAAAGCCGGCGATCAGTTTTTTGAATCCTTTGGCGAAAAGATTGCCGTCGATGGCGAAAGTTTTCTTTATCTAATCGGCATGACTTTAGATTTTTCCGGTGGATTAAACGGCCGCGGATTTGTTTTCGAAAACCCCAACGCCACAAAAAATTGCGGCTGCGGTTCTTCTTTCAATGTTTAAAATGGAATTAAATTTGAAGTCATTCCGGGGCTAATACTGAACTGCAAAGTGCTGCCTGCCGGGAACATCATTGGTGAATTCGGCTTAAACATCAAATAATGAGCTCCAAAATCAATGATATTGCTCAAAGAAACATCGGTCGGAATTATGATTGGCGGTCCGTAAGTCTTTATTAAACTGACTGAAGTGCCGCCACCGTTCCAATAATTCAAGCTATAGGAACTCAAACTTATATCAGGACCGGAAACGGGAAAAAGATTGAAACTAAATCCTGAAGAAAATAATTGATGCAAAGTAAGTTGCTGATTGTTGGTATTGTAAAAGGTTACACGCAAGTTATTATCAATTTCAGTGTAAGCACGAATACTGGATAAGCTTGTGTCCATCGGCGTGGCCGCGCTGATTACGGCTTTTCCTGAAAGCGCTAAAGGGACATAAGTGTTTCCGTTACCTGATGGTACTATCGTAGGGAGCAATGCTCCGGGAGTGCTTGGCTTGAAGTAAAATACATTTTCTTGCAGAGTAGCAGTATTGCTAGATGCAAAAGCGTAGGTATTACTCGACATTCCGCCCAAACAACTCGAAGAATTTAAGTCAGTTCCAGAAGCGGAAAAGACAATATTTGGAGCATCTCCATTGTTATTGCCATGACTAAAACTTCCTCGCACCATGCGTATCGCATAGCATTCGTTCTGCTGCAGTAAATCCGGAAAATCAAAATCCACATAATCTGACATGTGGGTAACGTAAATTGTTTTTGAAACTGAAATCAGTGGGCCACTGTCAGTGCTTTTTGCCACAAAGATGTGTGAAGCCTCGGTTGGTGAGACTGTTTTTACATAAAACATAAACGAGCTTTGCTGCGAATCTGTTGGCGATTGGGTCAAAGTAAAATTAGTTGCGGCCACTGTGCAGCCAATGTCTGAGTATTGGCCGAATGTAGAGCTTGTCCCACCAGAACTAGCACTGATTGCCACTTTGCGACCAGTATTTGCACTGGATGTGCTAAAGAAGAAGCCGGTGCACAAGGAATCGTTCAAAACATTTCGTGGAAAGTTGGCTGCTAAACTTAAATTATTTGAATAATAGTAAAGCGTATCGGTAACAATACCGCCCAAAGTTACGCCGCGAATTTTTATTGCAGATACATTGCCAACATTGCTGGTGTTTAAACCTGACTGAAATGAATTTAAAAAGTTATCCAATTGATTTTTAAAAACATAAAAATAGAAAGTTCCGTCAGCGCAATTTACATCATAACTAGTTGGATATCCTGCGGGCAGCATAGGACTAATCGCCTGATCAGATGCTTGAATAGTCGGACCTGTTTTTGATATCGTATACCATTCAATCGAGGAAGTTCCATATCGATCCAATCCCAATTCAAAATGATCTACAAGCGGTGAGCAGCTTCCACCAAACTCCATATAACTAATCGAATTAGGAAAACCACTCGCTGTCGGATTAGAATAGGCAGCAGATGCAACCGGAGAATCCAAATTACCAAGTGAAGATAAAGTAAGATTAGAAATCTTTGAACAAGAAATCAACGCACCAGCAAGGGCAGTCAAAAGAAAAAGTTTTTTGCTATTACAAAGCATTGTAACTTATCGGAATTTGCTAAGGATTTTTCAAGTCCTTAGCGTTTTAATTCGGCATTTACTATGAATAAATATTCATCTCAAAAAGAGATTTTTAAATTTATTATTTACCGCAGACAGTAGCCTCGACTTCAATCGCTCGCAATTGGCCTGCTAGATCAGCCTGAGACAATTGGAAGTTTTCGGGCAAACAATTGTTTTCTTGAATTACATGTTTGATGCCATTGGCTTCTTCGTTGCTTAAAACCAAATTCCATATGGTTTTAATTTTCAACCAATTGGCGACATATTCGCAAACATAGCTTTTATTTGGCGGAATCCACACTGCTGGGGATCTATCGCCCTTTTGATTGTTCAAATCACCGAATACAGGAATCAAATGAAATTTATTACCAATAAAGTTGGCATAAACACATCGGTGAACTCGGTCCAACTGCGCAAGCCCCGAGTTGTAAGCATCTTTCAACGGGACCATATGGTCGATTTGGATTTCTGATGCATCAGAATAGTCTTCACCCGAATAAGGATCATGCCACTTTCCATTGGTGATGGAACATCCTGATTGAGCATAGGTAACTTCCGTTTCCGAATCGTCCAACAAAACCCGTCCCCGAGTGTTTAAACAAGTTTTTTTAAGTGGATCGCGAATCCAAGTGCCGAATTGGCTTTTGCGGTTGTATTTTTCCGCGGGGTCTTCCCATTTTTCTGGATTAAACTTCCAGTCCAGTAAGTTTAAATTTGCAGTGGCAACTTCTGCATCAGCCATAAATTCAATTGGATTATTAAACTTAAATTTGTTTAATGTGTTTTTTATCCGCGGCAAGGCATAAAAGCCCTGATCTGGAAATGCATTGCCTGCATTTGCAAATAAAACTACGAACCCTAGAACCAATAAGACTTTCCCCCTTAAAAACATGACCCCTCCTTGGTGTTTTTATAAGTTCCCATATCTATTGCGAAGGATGACTGGACCAAAGCCAAGCTTTATTCTGTCAGGCTTAGGTCAGGAAAGTTATGCTACTTAAGCCATTTGTTTTTATTTATATTCGATTTTTTCAATGGTTACTGATTGCTGACCGCTGGGCTTTTGAATTAAAATTTCTTCTCGTAATTTTTTTCCCAACAAGGCTGTGGCCAAGGGTGATTTCCAAGAAATTTTTTTCGCCGCGATATCAAATTCGTCTTCGCCCACAATTTGCCAAATTGATTCTGCACCATCTTCGTCTGAAATTGTGACCGTTGCCCCAAACACAATGTGCGCTGCTGTGACTGCTGTTGGATCCACGACTAAAGCATTCTCAATTTTTGTTTTTAAGAAATGCAGACGTTTGTCGATTTCGCGCAGGCGTTTTTTCCCGTATTGATAATCTGCATTTTCAGAACGATCACCGTTGCTGGCAGCCCAAGTCACGACTTCGACGACCTTGGGTCGCTCGCCTTGAAAAAGTTGGCTGAATTCGTCCTGCAATTTTTTAAGTCCTGCCGGTGTGATGTAGTTCTTATTTTTTTCCATAACTTAAAATCTATATTCGTCGTCTCTGGACCTTAGAACAACTGAATTATGCAGCAAATTTGCCGATAGATCCTATTGGAGGTCAGCTATGAAATCACAAGGAATGCGTTTGGCATTTGCCGCTGTGCTTTCCATTGCTGGATTTCTGTTCACGACTCACTGGTATCAATCTCAGACAAACCACAATTTATTTAGAAATTCTGAACCCGCCTTGGCTCAAGTGGCCAACGTCAAAGAAGAAGTTTTACGAAAACAAAAAACTCGTCTGCTGTGGTTACCCATCGAAAATGGCGATGATCTTTTCAACGGAGAAACGGTTCGCACTTCGGAGAATTCAGAAATGCGCATTCAATTTTTGGATGGCAGATTTATCGACTTAGAATCCGAATCAACTGTGGTATTGCAAAAGAATCAGGGCGAAATTGCCTTAGATTTACTTGAAGGTGGTCTGTTTGTTCAGGGTCAAGCCGATGATGCAGACACCCAATTGGTTTTGTCTTCCAAAAATGGAAAAATCGATCTGTCCAACGCCAAGGCCAATTTATCTAAATCCAATAACAAAGATTTAGATCTGCGGGTGTTCGAAGGACAAGCTAATATTCAGGGCAAAAACGGCGAAAGTAAAAATATCGAATCCGGATCTTCCACCACAATTTCTGAAACTGGAAAAAACATTCAGAAAATCGAAGTCCTGTCCCCCATCGTTTCGCACCCACTTTACTTCTTAACGGATACGGCTGATGTGGAAATTAAATTTAAAAATCAACCCGATAAATCAGCCATTCGATTCTTAAAAGGTAAAAATCGAAAAAATCTTTCTGAATTTACGATCAGCAAAAATGAAGCCGCACAAATCACGACTGTATTACCATTCGGAACTTATTTCTGGAAATTAGAAGCTTACGATCCAGAAAGCAAAAAAATTCTTAGCGAAAGCAGCGTGCAAAAATTTGAACTGCGCAAGCGTCATTCGACCATTGTCACTTCACCAACCAATCGCGAAATCTTAGAACTGCCCACAGGGAAATCCAAAGCCGATATTGCCTTTCGCTGGAGCAACTCAGACCCTGTGCAAAGTTTTTTTCTGGAAGTATCCAGCGATGCAAATTTAAATAAAAAAGTTATCAGCGAACGCCTCAGCGGTCTGAATGAATTCATTGCCAAAGATTTGCCCATTGGAAAGTATTTTTTTAGACTGAGCAGTTATTTTCTGAAAGAAGAAAACCCTGCTTTGCAAACTCAATCCACTGCTGTGTTTAGCTTTGAAGTTATCAAAGCTCGCAATACGCAGCCCACAAAGCTTTCCTGGAATGATGAACTTTTGAAAACAGAACAATATTATGTCGATCAACCCAATCTTAGTTTATTTTGGACCACGCAAAATAAATCTGATGAAATCCAAAAATATGAAATTCGTTATCATGCCGTAGATTCTGAAGACATCCAGACCCAGGAATTTAAGCCTTCGGAAGACCAAGCAAAAATCGTATTAAAATCCCCAGGAAGATTTATGGCTTCCATTGTTGCCCTTGGAAAAGAAAACAATATCTTAAGTCAGACGGAAGAAAAGGTGTTCTTAAGTGCTGAGCAAGCGCGCTTGCAAGCTCCACAAATCGTGCCTTTAACTGGACAGCTAAGCTCAGAACGCGATGGAACTACTCGAATCGAATGGCAAAGTGTGACCGATGCCAAAGCCTATCAGTTGACGATTTTTAAAGATGGAAAAAAAGTTGCTCGCAAAAACTATGACCGCACCTTTGCCCTGATGAAAAATTTAATGCCGGGCATTTACGAAGTAAATTTGGCAACGGTCGATAGCTATAATCGCGTAGGCCCGGCCAGCGACAACCGTCAGTTATTTGTTCCCGATACCAGCAACCTGAAAGCCCCGAATCTTAAAAATATTCAGGTCGACGACTGATGAAATACTTTTTAATTTTTATTATTTTATTTTTTCTTCTTCCGCTACAAGCGCGGAAGGTAAATTTAGAATGGGATGAAATTGAAACCGCCAAGTCTTATGAAATACAATTAACCAGAGGTAAAAATAAAATCTCGAAAAAAACCAACGTTGCTAAATGGTCCGGCGAATTAGAACCAGGAATTTATTCACTGACCATCAGAGCCTTTGACCATCGCAAAGTTCCCAGCGAATGGAGCGAGCCAAAACCCATTACCATTGGCATTGATAAACCTAAGTTAATCTCCCCGGAAGTGGCACAAACCATCAAGGGCAAAGATGCTAAGGAAACACGAGTTCATTTTAAATGGACTAAAATCTCGCAAGCGAAAAAATATTTATTAGAAGTGTCTAGTAAAACCGACAGCTTTAAGAAATCCTTGGACACCAAAGACACCGAAACAGATTTAAAATTAAAAACCGCTGAAGAATATACTTGGGCTGTTACTGCAGTCAGTGAAAATTCAGATTTAAATTCCAATCGCGTCGAATCTTCTTTTACAGTCAAGGGACCCAAATTAGCGCCTCCGAAAATTGAAAAACCTGAAAATGAATTTGTGCGAAAGCTGCAATGGGATCAGCCTGAATTTGCGACTAGTTATTCAGTTACCATTCAACGCAAAGATTCCAAAACAAATAAATGGTCAGATGTTTATAAAAAAAATCCTCTGGCTGATCAAAGCGTCGATTTCGCAGAATCTTTGCCCGGCGGAAAATACCGAATTGCCGTCAGCAGTCAGGCCCCCTTACGAGAATCATCTTTGCTGCGCATCCGCGAATTCAATGTTCGCATCGGGGATCGCTCGCCCGCAACGGAATACAATACAGAAATTCGCAAATCCATTGATCGCAACGATGGTTGGTATGCTGTTGCAAGCTATCTGCAAACTCAAGTGCAGTTTTCAACAAAAAACTATGATCAAAATATTTTAACAACTTTTCAAACCTCGGGTGCCTCTGCTCGCATCGGCGCAGGATATTGGCGCGGCAATTCAAGTTGGGGATTTTTGGGGCTTTTGGATTATTCGTCCTTCAATCAAGATGGAACGAATGTCAGTTATATGTCGTCAGAATTTTCGGCTGTTTGGCGCAGGAATATCGGCGAACAACAGGAGTTGCGCATATCCCTAGGTCTTGCCACCAAACAATTGCCCATTTTAAGTGGCGATCCGCGGACACAGCAACTAAACAGCAACAGTAAAATTCATGCTTATGGTCCACAAGTTGGTTTTGAATATTGGATTCCGATTTCTCCGAAATTTGGTTTGCAAGCCAATGGAAAAATTTACGATATGTTGGGAACCATTTCGACTCCGAATAACCAATCTATTGTGGCTGCTAATTCTTTCCAAGTAGGACTTTTGGGAAGTTACCGAATTACGCAACGCTGGACAGGACTACTGGGGATTACTCATCGCGAAGAACTCTTGAAATATCATTCGCAAGCAATAAATCCGAAATTCATTGGCAACGACAACGAAGCACAAGTTAAAGGCGATTTTTTTAGTTTAATGACAGAATATAATTTTTAAGGAGTTGTTTTATGAAGTTATCTATTTCTTTCAAGCTGATTATCATTACCAGTTTGCTATTAATCGGTGTCACCGTTCCGATTGCCATGAAAACTTCGGAATTTTTCGAAAAGACCTCCAGACAGCGCGAAGAAAACATCAACTTAGATTCCGTTTCAGTGAAATCCACTGAATACGAAGTTATGTTGCAAAACTTATTGGAAAGATCGCGCACCATTGCTGTTATGTATTTAAAAAATCGAACTGAAACCACGAATGATTTTGATATGATGTTTAAAAAGGAAAAAGGCTTTTTAAGTTTTGAAATCATCGAATGGAAAAGTGATCAGTATGCATCCTTGGGCTATGTCTACCGGACCAAAGAACTAGAAACTCAGCTTACCTACGACAAAGAAACCGACAAAACAATTCTGCCCTTTCTGTTGCAAGGACAAATCGAGGTCCACAATCGCACAAAATTGGGTGAGATGCCCCACTTTCAGATTGCGTTTCCCATTATGAAAGACGCCCAAGGGAAGATTTCCCATATTATGCTGGCCAATTGGGATCTGAATATACTGCAAAAACCATTGCTTGAATCTTCGGAGCGAGTATTTTCCGTCACCGATCGTGAAGGCAAAATACTAGCCCACAGTGACGAGAAAAAATCCATTCGCGGAGAAAATATTTCCAAAAGTGAAATTTTTCAAATCGCCTTGGCCAGTAAAATTCGCAAAGGACAAAAATCTTTTGTCGATCCAACCGACGACCAAAAAAAATTCGGTGCATTTGCCAAAACTAGTTTTGGGGTCAATGTTTTCGCCGAAATTTCCGAAGAAATCATTCTAGAACCTGCGCGAGAAGTTCGTCGTAAAGCATTTTATATTGCGGGTTTATTTTTATCCGCATCCATTTTTGTGATTTTTATTTTTTCGCTGTCCTTAAGTTCCCCTCTAGAAAAGCTAGTGGAACTGACCAAACTTGTTTCCAAAGGGAAATTTGATATCCAGGCAGGAAAACAAATCAAAACATTTTTCCAAGATGAGGTTTATGAATTGGCGAAATCTTTTGATCTGATGGTGGAAGGATTGAAAGAACGCGATAAGGTTAAAAATTTATTTTCAAAATTTCATGGGTCCACG
>JBBQHD010000039.1:0-20778 GCA_038323665.1 Bdellovibrionales bacterium | reverse complement strand
TCCTAAGTCCATCCATCGAAATTAGTAATTGCTCGGATTCCTCGGGGATTTTCAATAAACTTACTTCTGAAAAATGAATTCTGCCCCCCTGCACAGTTTGATTTGCATCGGAAATAACTTTCCCATCAAGGCCGACAACGCTGAGCATATCGGCATGAACTCGTTCTTTTTGATTACGAATGGCGGAATATATAGTTGGCAAGTCCCCAGTTCCAAAGGCTTTCTTAAAACCAAAATCCGAAGACAATGCTTTCAGTGCAAACTGCAAGGATTCCCCACGTAATTTTAAGAATTTTTCAAAAGTCTGAGAGCTAACGACCAATTCTTCTTCGCGCTGCTGTGCCAGCAAATCATTGGTGAAGTGAATGACCAGAAAGTAAGTTGAAAGCGGCACCGCGAAAAGAACAAAAACAAATCCAATAAGAATTTGAGTCCTTAGCTTCACTAAATATTCCCCCTTAACTAGAGGACCTATCGGAATTTTTCATGTGAAATTAAAAGCTAAGATTGACCAGTTCGTCCGTCGCAGAGCTTAAGACTTTGATCGGTTTTAAATCTTTTTTAAACTTATCGCCCTGACTTTTGTGCCAAAGGGTAACCTGGTATTCTCCGGGACCTAGGTCCGTAAAAACGCCATAGCCATTCGAAGTTTTTGTAAAATAAGGACTTGATGTGACCACAATGGTTGCGGACATATGATCGTGAATATTGCATCCAACGCTGATAATGCCTTCTTTGTCAAAGTGAACGGGTGAGGGGTTTTTATCTCCCTTTTTAAAAAAGGGTAGTTCAAAAGGATGTGTTTTTGAAATTGAATAAACATGGTGGTTAAATGGATCTTGATTTGAAAATGAAACACTCGATCCAACAGGGATAACGATCAGTTCTGGAACAAAATTTTCATCTTTCTGCAAGATGACTTCTTTGACCGGTTTTAATTTTAGTTCTTTTTTTATCGGAGTTAACATAATCACAACTTCATTCAATGGATTCTTTTTTGTATCGGTGACCAAAAAACGAATGGACCCCGCGTAAGAGTTTATTTGCAATGAAACGCAAAAAACAAAGATCAAGTTAATGAACTTCAACGATGCTTCCTTTGGTTTTATTCAAGCCACTTAGAATTATTTTCTGATCGTGTTCTGCAACCTTGCAATCATTTAAGGCTAAAGTTAAATCGTTCATAAATGCTTTGAAGTGATGTTCTTCGATGCTCATATTTTTGTGGGCTATTGTCATAGGTTTTCCTCCGTAAGTGCAAGGTCCTCCCGATTTTTGGCAAAGAAAATCAATAAGTTGAGTTTTAAAAACTTGCGCGCGCTTGGGGTGATTGGCTGTAATGGCAAAAAAAGGTCGAATTTCAGAATCAGATAAGACTCGTTTTAAAAGTGCATCCACAACTTTTTCAATTCCTTCTTTCTGACCTAAGCGATCATAAAGTTTTCCTTCGGAGGGAGGTTGTTCGGGGGCTGGGATTTTAGCGGATTGGCAGGAAATTATTGCCAGCACAGCGACAAAAGCCAAGCTTAAATAAACAAAAGACCAGCTATTTTTCAAAATTTCATCACCGCGCTTTGCACAACTTTGCCCTGCAAATCCTTAATCTCAAATTTAGCAGTTTTCTTTTTCCAGTCAAAACTAGCTAGACCATAATTTTCTTTATTGTAAATCGCACTTTGGTAGGCGGGATCTTTTTCCTCCTGAAGAGTGCCAGGGCGGTTCAAAGAACTAGAAGTAATTTCCAATAAATTTCCTGCGCCTTTTAGTTCCGCTTGGGAAATCGCTGCAAAATGTCGATCCCCAGATAGGATCACCAAATTGGTTATTTTTAATTTTTTCAGCAATTGGAATAAGCGCAAACGTTCGTGGGGAAAATTCGCCCATTTTTCAAAACCATGTTCGGTGGGAATAACTTGAATCGAACTGACTAGGATTCTAAAATTTGCGGGTCGTTTCAGTTGTTCTTCCAACCATGTCCATTGTTCTTCGCCTAAAATTGTTTTGGTGGTGTCCTTGGTCGCAACATAAGGACCGACAACTGCAGCAGGATCAGGATTCTTTTCCAAAGAACTGCGGTAAGTGCGGGTGTCCAACATAATGACTTGTAGGCTTGGCCCATTGATTTTCAGACGTCGTTTTTTTCCGGTTACCAAACCGCCTAAGATTTTCGAATGAAAAACACCTTCTTGTTGAAAAGGAATGGCGTCTTTGACATAAGGCCAAAATTGCAGAAATTCTCGGCGCGCCTGAAATTTCGAGGGCGAATCTGCGCCGCCGTCATTGGTGCCAAAGTCATTGTCATCCCAAGTTGCCATGATGGGAATTTTTTCGCGAAAAATTTTAAATTCAGGAATTTGCGATAATTTTTTATACTGATCGCCAATCGGTTGTTGGGCCGGACTGCTGGCATAGACGGTATCGCCCATAAATAAGAACAAATCGGGGGAATCTTGCAAAATAGTTTTCCAAATCGGTTCCGGCTGATCTTGGTTGGCGCAAGAACCAAAGGCAATTTTTTCTGGAACCTGCGAATAATCGACTCCGCGTGGACTTAAATCTTCGGTTTCAGATTCTTCTTTGTTCGCAGCCTGTCCAGGTTTAGAAGGTTTTGCGTTGGAAACAGTCGGTTCGCTGGAACAGGAAAGCATCAGCGAACAAAGCAACAATAAATTTAAAAACTTCATACTAAGATTTCTTTCTGTCAGAGATCGGTTGCCACTGGCGTTGCGCTTGTCCAACGTATTCACTTAATGGGCGAATGATTCGGTTTGCGGCCCGTTGTTCCATAATGTGCGCCGACCAGCCAGTTGTTCGTGCCATGACGAAAATCGGAGTGAAAAAATCAATTTCAATTCCCATCATATAATAAGCAGGCCCTGCAGGAAAATCTAAGTTGGGGTAAATATTTTTCTTAGCCACCATGACTTTTTCCAGGGAATTATAAATTTTCATCCATTTTTGATCGCCAATCACATCCGCCATAACTTGCGCATATTTTTTCATTGTGGGAACACGGCTGTCGCCATTTTTATAAACACGGTGACCAAATCCCATTACTTTTCTTTTTTGCGCAAGCGCATCCAGCATCCATTGTTCGGCTTTTTCTGGATCAGCAATTTCTAGCATCATCAGCATCACTTGTTCGTTGGCTCCGCCATGCAAGGGGCCTTTCAGGGCGCCGATACCAGCAACGGTTGCGCTGTAAATATCGGATTCAGTTGAACTGACCACGCGAGCCGTAAAGGTCGAAGCATTAAAACTGTGTTCTGCATACAAAGTTAAAGACACATCAAAAACTTTGACGATTCTGGCATCGGGAATTTTTCCGAAGGCCATATGGAAAAAATTTTCCGCAATCGATAAATCTTTTTTCGGCGGAATAAAATCCAGCCCTTTTTTAAATCGATAGTCGGCAGCAAGAATCGAGGGAATTTGTGCCAATAAACGAATGGCTTTGTCTAAATTGGTGGCGGGTGTTGCATCCCAGATCCTGGGGTCTTCGCAACCCAAAAAACTGACGCCAGTTCTAAGGGAGTCCATCGGATGACAAGTTTTAGGCAAAGATTTAATGACGCCCAAACATTCCTTCGAGATATCTCGGTAACTGCGTTCTTTTTCTTCGAATTTTTGCAGTTCATCGGCTGTGGGTAAGTCACCATTGTAAAGCAAGTAAGCGACTTCTTCGAATCGGCAATGTTCAGCCAAATCCTGCACGGGATAACCGCGGTAAATCAGTGAATTGGTTTCGGGATTTACTTTCGAAACGCTGGAAAGATCCATAACGACGCCTTCCAGGCCTTTTTTTACATTCATTTTTTCTGGTTCTGGAACATAATCTGGATTGATGGGGTTCGACATAATTCCTCTTTGTTAGTGGTTGCTAAATTAAACAGTTACTTACTTAGTTTTAGGTAATTGAAAATTAAACAAATTTTTATCTAGTTGGTTGTAATCCTCGTAACGAGTCAGCTCATACAAGTCTTTGCGTGTTTGCATATTGGGCACAGAGCCTTCTTGCGTTCCATTTTTAGCCAAATCTTGCAAACATTTTTCGGTGGCGCCAACGGCAATACGGAATAACGTCACAGGGTAAATGACGATATTGTAACCCAAATTTTCCAGCTGAGTTTTGCTGAGCAATTTGGTTTTGCCAAATTCAGTCATATTCGCAAGCAGTGGGGCTTTGATTTCTTTGCGAAATTTTTCGAATTCGTTTTCACTTTCCAATGCTTCGGTAAAAATAACGTCGGCGCCGGCATCAAGATACATTTTTGCACGCGTGATTGCCGCATCCAAGCCTTCGCTGGCGCGAGCATCGGTTCGGGCAATTAAAATAAAATTTTCATCCAATTTTTTCCCCAAAGTTGCGGCCTTAATTTTTTGGACCATCCGTTCGGAACTGACCAGGGATTTTCCATCCAAATGCCCGCAGCGTTTGGGATTTTCTTGGTCTTCAAGATGACAAGCGCTTAGGCCTGCTTCGATTAATTCTTGAATCGTGCGAGTCACATTTAGTGGTTCGCCAAAGCCTGTATCCGCATCGATAATAGTTGGTAGTTTCGAAACCCGGGCAATTTGTCTTCCCCGTTGGGCAACTTCCGTCAAAGTCGTTAAACCAATATCGGGATAAGCCAAGTCGTTCGACAATACAGAACCGGAAATATAAATTCCATCAAAACCATTTTTTTCAATTTGTAAACTTACGATGGGGGCCCATGCGCCAGGAAATTGCAAAAGTTTTCCTGATTTTAAGGATTTTTTAAACTGCAAACGCTTTTCAGCGGCGGTGGTCTGGGCAAACAGCATTAAAAAATTCCTCTCTGATCGCGTTCTTTGGATTGCAATTTATCTTGGGGAACTTCGACATTTAAATGTAGAAGTTCTTCGGCTTTTAATTTGGGCAGATTTTGCACCACATTTAAAAATCGATCTTTTTCAGTCGCAGAAATAATTCCTTCGGTCAAAGTTGTGAATTTTTTTATGTATTCGGTGCGACCAAAAGGTTTTGCACCAGCGGGGTGGGCGTTGGCCACACCCAGTTCGTCGATTTGTTTTTGTCCATCGTTGAAAACAATTTCAACTTTGCCGCCAAATTGTTTTTTGTGCGGATCGGTTTCGTGATAACGGCGAGTCCACTCGGGATCTTCGATGGTGCGAATTTTGTTCCACAAATCCACAGTGTCTTTGCGTTGCGCGCGTTCAGGTTTATAGGATTCAACGTGATGCCATTTTTGATCCTGCAAGGCGACTGCAAAAATATACATAATCGAATGATCCAAAGTTTCGCGAGTGGATTTGGGATCAAATTTTTGCGGATCCCCAGATCCAGTTCCAATCACATAATGGGTGTGATGAGATGTGTGAATAATAATTTCTTTGATTTTAGAAAAATCAGAAATCTTTTTTCCCATTCGAAAAGCCAAATCAATTAAGGCCTGCGATTGATATTCCGCCGAATGTTCTTTGGTATAAGTTTCCAGAATCAAACGTTTTTCTTCGCCGGGTTCGATCAGCTCGACATCGTAAGAAGTATTTTTTCCACCCAACATATAGGCGATCACAGAATCTTCGCCTTCGTAAATGGGACTTGGGGCACCTTCGCCGCGCATGCAACGATCGACGGCTTCGATGGCAAGTTTACTGGAATGTGCTGGGGCAAATGCTTTCCAACTAGAAATTTCGCCTTTGCGCGATTGTCGGGTGGTGAAACTGACATGAACGGCTTGTTGAATTGCTTGGTAAGTTTGATCTTGCGACAAACCCAACAGCGCAGAAATTCCGCCAGCCGAAGCAGGGCAAAGATGTGCGATATGATCTTTTTTAAATTCGTGCAAACAAATGGATTTTACTAAGGCCACATGAATTTCGTAAGCGGAAATAATTCCGCGCAAAAGATCAGCGCCGGATTTTTGTTTTTGCTGTGCGACGGCAAGTGTTGGTGGGATGCTGTCCCCGGGATGCGAATAATCTGCAGCCAAATAGGTGTCGTGATAATCAAGTTCGCGTACCGCGGTTCCATTGGCCCAAGTGGCCCACTCGCAGGAAAATCTTTGCGAAGCTGGCAGTCCAAACACAGTTGCACCTTTGGGATTGGGATGACAAAGCGCCATCGCACGTGCGGTGATAACAGGTCCGCGGTTCAACGATGCAACAGCAACGGAAGCATTGTCGATGATTCGGTTGATCACTTGATCCGTCACGGCTTGCGAAGATGCTGTTGGATCAAGAGCGACTTGCGCCAATTTGAAAGCCAATTGTTGTTCGCGGGGGCAATGCTCTTTGGATGGGTAAACTTTGACGTGATGTTTTTTCATGTGAACTGAATTTTCCTTTCAAAATGACAAGTGTATCCGCCTGGATGTTTTTGTAAATACGCTTGGTGTTCTTGTTCTGCAGACCACCATTTTTTAAATGCAATAACTTGAGTCACAACTGGGTTTGGCCAAACTTTCGATTGGTTAACCCGAGCAATGACCTTTTCCGCGGTGCTTTTTTGTTCGGCAGAATGGAAAAAAATAGCAGAACGATACTGCGAACCAATGTCGTTGCCCTGTTGATTTGCCGTCGTAGGATCGTGAATTTTATAGAAATACAGCAGCAAATCTTGGTAAGTAGTTTGGGCGGGATCGAATTGGATTTGCAGTGCCTCGGCATGGCCGGTGCGGCCTGTTTTGACGTCTTTGTATTGAGCATTTTCGGTTTCGCCACCGGTATAACCGACTTCGGTTTTCAGGACTCCGGGTAAAACTCGGAAAAGTTCTTCGACTCCCCAAAAGCAACCGCCCGCCAATGTTGCGAGTTCCATGAAATCTCCTTTATGCAATGCTTGAACATAGTAGAGATTTTGGGGTTGGGCCAAAGGAAAAAAGGGTGGCAGCCTACTTTTGGTGTTGGTTAAGATGAAATTGCTTGTCTAAGTTGACACCAAAAGTAGGCTGCCACCCTTTTTTCCTTAAAAAGTCCCGATCGATAAATGGAATCTCCACGGTGATTCCCCTTCTTTGCGATCCAGTTTCCAAGCAAATTCCAAATTCAGTGGGCCGACCGGGGTTAGGTAATGAAAGCCAAATCCGGTTGAGTCGCGGTAGTAATCGTCGAAATGTTGGTTGGCGATTTGAACATAACCTCCGTCATAAAACACGGCGCCTTCCCAGTTGCCGAAAAGCGGGAAACGAATTTCTGATTTGAACAAACCCATTTGAGCTTGAGTTTGCAAAAGATAAGTTTGTGTTCCTAAGTCATTCGAACTTGGGAATACATCCGAAGTGCCGGCTTCGAAACCGCGGATGGTCGAGCGACCTCCAAGAATAAAACCTTTTTTGTCGTAGGGAACCCCGCCGTCGTCGCGATTTGAAGTGTTCTTTAAAAACCCCACGCGGAAAGAATTGGCCCAGACAATCGGTGTTTTCCACAGCTGATTATAAATATTGTAAGTTGCCGTGGCCTTAGAATAATCGATGGTCTTGCTGCTGCCGAATCCAGGATTTCCGTATTCTCCGGTTAGGCGCACAAAATTTCCAGTACTAGTGTTAAAGGGATTGTCGCGGTAATCAAATTCAAAAGTTAATCCTGTCGATGCAATATCCACAGAGCTTTCTTGGAACAACGGCGGCGAAACCAAACTGAAATCCTTGTAAGTTGCTAAACTCCAAACATCCCAAGTTCCGGTGATGTGCGAAGAAATAATTTTTTCCACTGAATAGGTTTGTTGATTCAAAATCGACGCCTGACGAATGTCGAAATTGGTAACCGTTGAAGCTCGCGTGACATTGATTCTGCCTTGCAACCGCGAGGAAAATAAAAAGGGCTCGAAATATCCCAATACCACTTTGGATTCCACAAATTTCACTTCAGTTGGATTGTAGTTTCCTTCCAATCTTATACTGACGCCGCGACCAGTCCCGTAAAGATTTCGATAAGCAACACCGATAAATCCACGCGCCGTTGCGGTGTGCTCATTGGTCGCACCCACACCCATATTGAAAATCCCGGGGTTGCGTTCGCTGACCTTCACCACAACGGTGCGGTCTGAAATCATGGTTTTTTCTTCCAATGTTTTAATTTCCACCGAGTTAAACAATCCTGATTTTTGCAAACGCGAAATCGACTCATCAATGTTCGTTGGAGTTAAAATATCTCCGGTTTTAAATTCTAAATTTCTTAACAACACATAGTCTTGAGTAAAAGTATTCCCGTCTAAAATAATGCTGCCCACGCGGACCAGAGGGCCTTCGACAATATGAAAATGCACTTCGGCCAGGGTGCCTTCTTCGTTATAGGTAATAAATTTTTCGGGATCTTGAATGATTTCAACTTCCAGAAATCCGTGGTCGCGGTAAAAAGTTTTTAAATTTTTAACGGAAGTTTCAATTTGAAATAATTTTAATGGTTCATGTTCTTTGATCAAAATTTGCTGCGCCAGTTCGGCTGAACTGATTTGATTGGCGCCTTGCCAATCCACCTTGGTAACGACGGTCAACGGGCCCTCGTTTAATTGTAATACCAAAGTAACGGCCGTCCGTTCGGCATTGTATTGAATTCGACTGGATAAAACCTGCGCTTGCAAAAAGCCTTGATTTTGCAATTCTGAAGTAAAACTTTTAACGGCTGGATCAATATCTTGTTTATTCAACCAGCGTTTGTACAAAAGTTTTGGGGCGTTTTCAAAAAATAATTTTTCGTATTTAGCAGGATCTTGCGAATAACTGCCGCGAAATTGAATGCTTTGCACCCGGATTTTTGGTCCTTCATTTATTTTAAAAATAATCCGTCTGGAATCAGACGCCCTTCCGGGCAGTTCTTCGGTTGCAATTTCAAAACGTGCATAGCCAACTTGATAATAAGCTTGTTTAATTTTTTCAGTTAATTCCAAAGTTAAATTTGGATTGGTCGAAGAATACTCTTTTAAAACTAAAATATCGTCTTCGATGTCGCTTGCTGAAAAATTTTTGTTACCGCGAAATTCCAATTCATATTTTTGCGGATTTTCAAAGGTATAAATTAACTGAACTTCCGAGTCATCGGCGCTGAACTTGGCTTCGGGTCCGCGCAATTCCAATTTTAAGTAACCTTTTTTTCTAAAATCTTCTTTTAAACTTTTTTCCACCCCTTGCAGTCGTGATTCCAGATAGGGGCCTAAAAAAGGCTTGCGAGCTTTGCGGCCTTCGAAAGGATCAAACTGATAGCCTTGGAAAGTAACGTCGGTGACCTTGGTTTGCCGGCCTTCGTTGATATTGACGTCAACAATAATTTGTTTGTCTTTGGGATCTTCGATTTCTTGAATGACAATCTTAACCTGAGCACGCAAAAATCCATTTTGCCGGTAGTAATCTTCGATCTTATCCTTACCGGTTTGAATCGGAGATTTTTGGAATAAATCGCCCTGGTTTAATTCTAAAAATGGCTGTAAATCTGAATTAGAAACGGAATAATTTCCATTAAAGTTAATACTTTTAATTCGACTGCGGCGATAAACTTGGATTTCAAATGTGCCTTTATTTTCAAAAGCCTCTAGACGTAAAATTCCTGGCAAAGTTTGTAGGTCTTTTAAAACCTGGTCTAATTTTTCTTTGCTGAAGTTTTGTGTTTTCCAAGCTGGATATTTTTTTTCTAAAAACGGCAGCATTTCTTGGGTGGGGTTCCTGATATTAAGATGAAGTTCCTCGGCCCAAGCTTGAATGGCAACAAAACCAGTTATGAAAAAAATCGTATAAAACATTTTTTTCATTTAAACTCTCGTTTGTATTCTAAATCCAAACCCAAAATACTGGTTTTATTTTGTTCGGTTGTTTTGGTGGCTGTACTGTTAGTGTTATCGCGTTCTTCGTAAGAACCAACGGTCGAGACCTCTTTGTTGATTTGGTATTGCAGTTTAAACTCTTGGGCAATATCTGAATTCAAAGGCTTCGAAAAAATTAGGTTAAGATTTTTACGCAGGGGTTTTTGTAAAGAAACTTTTGGCACACTGATGTTTTTGGTGCTGTCATAAGAAGATGTGATTTGCACGTTGACGCCAAAAGCATTTTTCACGCCCTTTTGCAGTCCTGATTTGCTGATTCCCAAACCCAGTGCTTCGGCGCCGGCCTGGGCGCCTTGATTCGAAGTCCCCACATTGTTTTGCGCATTCTGATTCGAAGTCACACCCAGGGCCAGCAAGCTAATAATATCTTGGTTTGAAAGTGGTGGGGTACTGGACAAAATAATGCTGGGACTAAGCGCAGGCCCCTGAATCACGACATTGACATCATATTGTTCGACTCGGGCTTGTCCTGATAAATACAAATCAGGATTAATTTCTTGAGGATCATCAAACCGCAAAATCCCCGTGGATAGATCAAAGGGCTTATCCTTAAATAAAATTTTAGATCCTTTTTCTGTAGTTAATTTTCCCAATAAAACTATTTGCGAAGGCGTCCCCTTGACTTGCAACTGCCCCATGACGGCGCCGTCGAACAAAGAATTTTTGACGACTGCTTTTTCGTCTAATATGACCATTATATCCAAGGCAATTGGTTCCGTTTGTGATTGTTGCAAAAATTTCGGCAAATAAGAAATAGTTTTTAGTTTTTTTGATTTCGTTCCGTCGCCTTCGCCCAGTTCCATATCAACAAATGCATTTTGCACATGATAAGTTCCAGAAAGTAAAAAGGGGAACCAGCGTCCAGAAAAAACTAAATCCGCAAAGCCCTGACTTTTAACTTTATCGGGAAATAAAAGTTTTAAACCTTCGCCGTGCAATTTTATTTCCGTTGGATAGTCCGTCAGTCCTTCGATCTGCACCGAGCCATCGCCGGTCATAATGCCCGAGGCTACACTGGCTTTTAAATTTTGCAGAATAATCCGCGCCTGCGAAAAAGTAACATCGCCTTGAATTTTTTCAATGGGGTGGGGAAAGCCCTTCAGTTTAAAAAAATCTTGTTTAAGCGTAGCGGTTCCCAAAATATGCGGTTTCTGCAGCGAACCTAAAAACTGACTGGAAATCTCGAAAGGTCCGCCGATGTCTTCTAAAAACGGCACTAAAATATGAAATAAGTGCAGATTGGTTTTGGCTTTTAAGTTCACATTTAAGTCTTCAATCGTAAAAGGCGGCCCTTTGATTTCAACAAAGTCATTATTGCTGCCGGCCAAATAAAAATCATCGATTTGAACGGCGCCATTTTTAATTTGGACAGACAGGGGGCGCGGATTTTTTAAATAATCACCATCGCGTTGCAAGTAAAACTGGGGAATAAACAAATTTCCCTTGGCTGAGTTCCAACGTCCACCTGGTATTTCCAAATCAAAACGGCTGGTCAATTCCGATTGGAATTGATTCTGCAAGTTGCGGCCGCCCAACAATGAAGTAAATCGAGCAAAGTTTAATTTGGTAGTATCAAATTGAATGCGAACATCCTTTTCGTAACTTTGCGGCCAATTAAACAGTCCATGAATCTGCCCACCCAGTAAAGACAATCGGCCTGATAAAATCTTATCCTGCAGTTTTAAAAAAACTTGCGAAGGCGGCATTTCGTATTCATCTAAAACGAACTGATTTAAATTTGCTTCAAGATCCATTTTGGGATTGTCGATAGTTCCAGAAATTTCTGAATGCGCCTTTAAGCTTCCAGATAACGAGGGCAATTTGGCAAGAGTTTCGGAATCTTCTAAACGAAAATCGGCAAGATCGACAGCAAAAGAAATATTGCGGTTGTTTTGCAGTATGCCGTGAGTGCTTAAGATCGAAGTATTTTTGCGAATAATGGCTTCCGCAACATTCCAATTTCCATCCGTGGCCACGACTTTCAAATGCAAATGATCAAAGCGATCGGAAAACCATTTGCCGTTGTGAACATCGGCATTTAAAATGGCATTGGTTTTCCATAGATCAAATGGTCCAGAAATTTGTGCGGTCATTTTCCCAATACCAGTCAGTTCTTTCAGGAAAATATTGGAAAATTTGTTTTCAATCATGGGTTGCACATCAGACGCTTGCAACAGATCGGACCAAAATTTACCATCCCAAGTTTTGTTTCTAAAATTTAATAGAAAATCTCCTTCGATCAGGGATTGGGCGAGCTTTGCTTTGAATTCCTTAAAAAAGACGCTGCCTGACAAATAACTTAATTTGGTTTCAGCTTGGCCAAGATTGAACCCATCGACTTGGGTATCTTCGGATTTTAAGTTGATGGCAAAGGTTGCAGCATCGCTGTCGCCATTAGTTTCCCCGTCTAAAATAAATTTTCCATTCCATTTCATTCCCAAAAGTTCGGGAATGGTGCCGGGATAAAGTTCTGTTGCTTTAAATTTGATGGCAAAACCATCTTTGAAAGAAATTCTGGCTTTGCTTTGCCCGTTCGACGGTCCTATTTTCAATTCGGTATCGTAAACAACATCCTGATTTGTCACTTTGACATTGCCTTTGACATCGATGACAGGGATGCGGACGAAAACATTTTCAGTTTCGGAAACCCCGCCACGCACGATCAAATTTTTTCCGTGCAATTGGCCATCGCATTTGACTTCGAAAGGTGTAATTTTTCCTTGGCAGGGTAAATCTGCAGCAATTTCTGTCCAGACAGGAATTCGCAAGGACATATTTCTGAAAAAATCCTGTAAATTCCAATTGGCTGAACTTAGGTGAATTTTCCAGTCATTGCCATCGCTCAGTTGAATTTCTGCGGATTTGCCAGAAACTTTTCCCGCCAAGGAATCCCACAGTAAATCTTCAATTTTAACTAAATCTGGTTTAACTTCGCCATGGGTAATGACCGAACCAAAGTTCATTTTTTTAAAACCCAAATCGGAAGATTTAAAATTAAATGGAATCTTCCAATCTTGTTTTGATTTCGTTTGCACCGAAAAATCCAACTGTCCCTGTCCGCGAATTTTTAAATCTTTCTTGTGGGTTAACTTGCCAAGTAAGATGGCGGCCGAAGCTCCTTCAAAGCTTAAGGATCCCTGTAAATCTAAATTGGGTTTCAATAAAACTTCGGAAACACTTTTCACGGATCCGCTGAGTTCCAAAGCCAGTTCTTGATATTTAACATTAAGATAATTTATTTTCCCATCGGTTGCAGTAATCTTAAGACTTAATTCTGTTTTAAAGTCCTGCAGATTGTCGAAAACGCCCAAATCACTTTGCAGTTGTGATTTAAGCTCAACACTGATTCCTGCGAATTGTTCGAGCTCGGTTTTATCGGATTGGATTTTATAGGTGGTTTTTTTATCCACCCAGCGCAAATCCAAACTGGTTTTTTCTAAAGTAATTTTTTTCAATGGCAATCGGTGCAGCCAGTAAAACAGATTATCCATCGGCAGTTTCTCGGGGGGGCCTTTGCCCTCAAGCCAAGGATCGATGTCTGCAAATGCTTTCAGGTTGTTGCCTTCGACCACAATAAAATCCGTCGAACCCCAAAACAAGGCAAAGATGGGCAGGCTGACCAGAATATTTTCGCCCTCGATTTTTTTAAAACCCATTTTGCGATTTTTAATATTGATGCGGAAATCATTGTATTTTACCCGCAAAGGAAACAAAGAAATTTCCAGTTCGCCTTTTTCCAATTGAATATCAGTCCATTTTAAACTTTCTTTGCGCAACCAAGCATTCGCTTTTTCCGAAATAATCGGCATCACCGAAATTTGGGTGGCGATCATGAAAAATCCAAAGATGATCCATAAAATTATAAAGGCCTTGGTTTTTTTCGAGACTGGAATTTTCCTCATAAGGATTTCCATTCTTCTAGCAGCTCTAGGGATGCGCGGTATTCAGGGCGCGATGAACTGAGTGCCGTTAAGATATCCTGGGCAGTTTGTTTTTGTCCCAAGCCCCAGTAAGCGCAGGCTTTGAAAAAAGCAAAGGCGTAATAATTATCTGTCGAGGTATGTTGGGATTCATGGACCGAAACCCAATCCAGCAATTCGACATGGCGTTCAGCGGCAAGATAAATTTCTGCTTCCAGCCAAAACAGCGACAAAGTTGGATTTTCTTTTGGCTTTTTGGATTTGCTTTTTATTTTAGGTGGATTTTTTAAAAAATAAACTGCGGATTCAAAATCTGAAACCATCATGCAGGCAATTAAAATATCATACAGCAGAACTTTTTTTTGTTGGCTCCAGAATGTTCTTAAATCAGCGTAGGGCAAAGTGTCGGGTTCTTCGCGGAAAGTTAAACCGCTGTGCTTGTCATCGATCAGATCAAAAGCACTTTGCTGATCACTGACTTTTTCGTATTGGGAAAAACGCGGTTCATTGGGGAAAGTTTTTTTCAAATTTTCTAACAAGGATTTTTCTTCGCGGAAAAGTTGCTGGTTGCGAAGAACTGTCAGCTGTTCGAATTGTTCCTCGATTTTTTGCTGATAAGATTTTTTAATGTCCGTCAATCGATCGAAAAGTTTTTCTGGAAAAGGATGTGTGCGTTCGGATTGAATGCTTTTAATCGCATCCAATTTATTCCACAGGGCCCAATCTTCCAGGTGCGGAGACTTGCCGACGATATCGATTAAAATTCCAAAGGCTGAAGACAAATCACAAGTGGACTGTTGCAGCCAAGATTCTAAATGTTCTAAACAAATAGGAAGCTCTTGCCAGTTGTAGGCCAATTTACAAATTTGTTCATGGCTGGCTGCAAATTGCGGAGAATACAAAAGTGCCAAAACCTGCTTGGCATTCTTGTGCAAAGTCCATAGCTCATGAACGCGAAGTTCAAATTGAAAATTCGTCACACTCTATTGTGTGATTATCGAGAGAGTTTTTCTAGCTTTTTCGTTACTTTTAAATCTTATTTTGTATTTACGCGTTCGACATAATCGCCGGATTCAGTATCGATGCGCAAAAGATCGCCGATCGATATGTGCAGGGGCACATTCACAACCAATCCGCTTTCCAAAGTGGCGGGTTTGGTGGCACCAGTGACTCGGTCACCGCGGACTCCGGGATCGGTTTGTGCAACTTTTAAATTCACCGCGCGAGGAACATCCACATCGACAGGACGATCATTGAAGAAAATAATCACGGCTTTTAAATTTTCAGTCAAAAAATCGGAAGCGCGACCAATTTCACTGTGCATGATGGTGATTTGTTCGTAATTTTCCTGGTCCATAAAATGAAAACCAGCTTCATCGCGATACAAAAACGTCATTTCTCGAGTGACAACGTCGGGGACCCCGAATTTTTCGCCAGACTTAAAGGTCATCTCGCGGTTTTGCCCGGTGATTAGATTTCGCATTTTAGTGCGGGTAAACTGATTTCCTTTACCCGGTTTAACGTGCTGAAAATCGGTAACCACATAGGGCGCGTTTTCGTAAAGAACCTTCAGGCCTTTTTTAAAATCTGCTGTTTCATACATAGTCTGATCAAAGTAACGAAGACCTACGTGCTTCCTCAACCCTGCGTAGCATCATATTTAGGACTTCCAGTTTTTTCTGACGAATTTGCTCTTCCCGGTTCATATTTGGGGAAATCGGCTCGGGCGAATCGTCGTTAAAAGCAAGGCCCGCGCCCTTGCGCCTTTGTAAAACACTGCGCCGGCGTTTGATTTCAGGGTGATCGCCAAATTCTTTTTCAGTTTCGGTGAGCAAAGACCAGGCAGAAAGATCATCATTGCGCACTAACCAGGCATCGACCAAAGATAAAACCCGCTGCATGCGTTCCGCAGGTTTTGGTTGTGGGTATAAATCGGCTTCTTTTTTCAGCGGAGTCAGCTTGGTCATGGCAAAAGTTTCTTCCGCATATTCATCGGCGGTGATGCTTTCCAATTTACTGATCACTTGTAAGGCGCGTTCAGAATTGGGGTGAAAGAACAGCAAACGTTTAAAAATTTTCAAAGCTTCTTTGCTGTTTTTTTCCGATAATTCCAAATCGCCCAACAGTTGCAAGGCCAAAACATTTTCCGGAGATATTTCAAGGGCTTCCGCAAAACTGTGGCGAGCATCCTTCAGCTTATTTTGCGCCAAATAAACTCGGCCCAAAATCACCCAACCCGAAGTGGATTTGGGATGATAGCGCAAACCGACTCGCGCAATTTGGATGCATTCTTCCAGTCGATTTTCTTGGCGATAAGCTTCGGCCAATGCGGTGAATGCCATCGAACGAGGATCGTCTTTTAAAAGTTGTTCCAGGCGCAATCGATCTTGTGCAGAGTAGATGGGCATGATTTAATTTTAGAAGATATATGAGCGCAACTTCAAGTAGATCTTTAGGAAAACGCATTTTAGGTTTAGATCCCGGATCACGCATCACGGGATTTGGACTGATCGAGCTGAACAGTTCGTCCGCCAAGATGGTGACCAGCGGCAGTTGGAAATTAGGGGACAAAACCGATCTTTCCGAACGGCTGTGGGTGCTAAGTTCGCGGTTGCAAGAACTGGTTCAAGTTCATCAACCCACGCATTTTGCCATTGAAAAAGTTTTTTTAGGCAAAAGCGTGGAAAGCAGTTTTATTTTGGGTCATGCCCGCGGGATTTTATTTGCAGTCGCGGGGCAATTTCAGATTCCAGTTTTCGAATATGCCACCAGGCAAGTAAAAAAATCCGTCACAGGTTTTGGTGGCGCAGAAAAGCAGCAAGTGCAGTTGGTGCTGCGGCATATTTATAAAATTCCTCAGTTTGAAAGTTTCGATGCATCCGATGCGCTGGCTGTGGCCCATCATCACACCCAAATTTTAATGCAGCAGCAAACTCTGAAGCTTGCGGTTGTCCCGAACATCCTACCTCGTGTTAAGCTCGAGGCATGATTGGTTGGTTAAAAGGTTCGATCGCCAAGATCGAAGAAAATTCTATTTTATTAAACGTAAACGGCGTCGGCTACGAACTTTTGTGTTCCAGTCGAACTTGTGCCGACAGCACTTTGGGATCCCAACAAGAATTCTGGGTGCACACGCAAATGCGCGAAGATGCTTTGTATTTAATTGGCTTTCAATCGCAAGCTGAAAAAAAACTTTTCCATGCGCTTTTAAAAGTAAACGGAGTCGGCCCCAAGCTTGCTTTGGGTATTTTATCTGGCGGCACGGTTTCGCAAATCACTTCGATCATTCAACGCAGCGATATCAAAGCGCTGACCGCAATGCCGAAAGTCGGCAAAAAAACGGCGGAACAAATTATTTTGGCGCTGAAAGGATCGAGCATTTTGGATGCGAAATCAGAACTTTTGGTGGGCAATGAAAGTCTGTCGCAAATTCAATCGGCCTTGTTGAATTTAGGATTTAAACAAAACTTAGTTCAATCCTTTATTTCCACTTTGCCCAGCGATATTGAATTTGATGAAGGCGTTCGCGAAGGACTTAAAACCCTGCACGCGGCCGAGAAAGGTTAAATTCCATGAGAATTGTTGAAGGCGAAAATGTCGAAGGCGAAAAAGTTTGGGAAAATGAATTAAGACCACAAAGTTTCGAAGAATTTCCCGGCCAATTCGAAATCAAAGATCAGTTGCTAGTTTTCGTCAAAGCCGCCAAAGCCCGCGGCGAACCCTTGGATCATACTTTATTATCAGGCCCACCGGGTTTGGGAAAAACCACTTTGGCGCGGATTTTAGCAGCTGAATTAGGGGTTGAATGCCGAGTCACTTCAGCGCCGGCCTTGGACAAAAAAGGCGAAATGGCTGCGGTGCTGACCAGTCTGACGCCGGGTTCGATTTTATTTATTGATGAGATTCATCGTTTGCAAAGAGTTTTAGAAGAATATTTGTATTCAGCGATGGAAGATTTTTCCATTGATCTAATTACGGGCGAAGGACTGGGCGCGCGCACGATGAAATTTCAATTGCCGCCGTTTACACTGATTGGTGCGACGACGCGTGCGGGATTGTTGACTCAACCTTTTCGCGATCGTTTTGGAATTACTGCGCGATTGCAATTTTATGACCGCGAATCTTTAAAAATTATTTTGCAAAGATCCGCGCAGATTTTAAAAGTGCATTTGCATCCCGACGGCGCGCAAGAAATTGCCTGCCGCGCGCGCGGGACGCCAAGGATTGCCAATCGGTTGTTAAAACGCGTGCGCGATTATGCGCAGGTGCAGGGCAATGGTCAGATTGATGGTAGCATTGCGAAATTTGCTTTGAATAAATTGGGTGTGGATCAATTTGGTTTGGATTTAATGGATCGAAGGCTTTTGGAACTGATGCGAGACAAATACGCCGGAGGTCCCGTCGGAGTCGAAACCATGGCCGCAGCCCTTAGCGAAGAAAAAGAAACTTTGGAAGAAGTTTACGAACCTTATTTGATTCAAGAAGGTTTTATCCAGAAAACTCCACGCGGCAGAATGTTAACCGATTATGCGAGGAAAATAGTGTGGCAGGACAGCAACTAAAACCACCAGCGCTGGTCCAAGTCCTGCGCGGAAAAGAAATCGAAAGCGAACATCAAATAATCTTTTGTTTATTTGATGAGTCCGGCAAATCCGTTTTGCGCTTGGGACCGACAGGGCGCAGAGTTTTCCCCCGCAGCGCGATTAAGTGGTTGCAAGCTTTGGCCCTGGCCAGATCTGGAGGATTGCAAAAATTTTCCTTAACTGAAAAACATTTGGCCTTTGCCTGTGCTTCGCATCGTGGGGAAAAAATTCATATTGATTTGGTTTCTGAATGGCTGCGCGATTTGAATTTGCAGGAACGCGATTTGGCTTGCGGGAATGAAGAACCAGGCAATCGCCTGGCGCACAATTGTTCAGGAAAACATTCAGGATTTTTGACCACGTGTTTGGCAGAAGGATTTCCAACAGCGGGTTACCATTTGTGGGATCATCCGCTGCAGGAAAAGTTACGAAATATTTTTCGCGAAACCATGGACACTGATTTTGATAAACGCAGTTTCGGCGTCGATGGCTGCGGAATTCCGACGTATTATACACCGATGGAATCGATTGCGCGGGGGATGAGTTTATTTTTAAAAAATCCAGAAAATGAATTCAAGCAAATCCGCGACGCTTGTCAGAAATTTCCAGAATATGTTTCAGGCCTCAGCGATTGGACTTACCAAATATTTAAAGCAACCGAAGGCAGAGTTTTTATTAAGTCGGGTGCCGAAGGATTCTATTCAGGATTTCTATGGCATCAAGGTTTGGGATTTTGTTTTAAAATTCTAGACGGCAGCGCCCGCGCCGCCGAAGCAATGACAATTCAGATTGTGGAAAAGTGGGGCGGACTGACATCCTTACCCATGCCGGTGATTAAAAATTCTCGCGACGAAGTGGTTGGGGAAATGAATGTGGTTTTGGATTAGGGGAAGTTGATTTGAGCCCAGTCTAAACAAAACCGAGCCCAGCCAGAAGGAATAAAACATAAAACTTCTTATCGGTATGGGGCTTAAAACAAGGCCTTTAAGCTTAGCGATACTTTGGAGTTTCGTTGAGAATCGCTTTTATGCTTCCTAGCCGTAAGGATTCTATTCCGGATTTTTATGGCATAAAGGTTTGGGATTTTGTTTTAAAATCCTAGACGGCAGCGCCCGCGCCGCCGAAGCAATGACTCATAGGAATATATCAATGGTCTGCAACTCTACTTCATTGCCAAAATACTAATAATATCAGCTATTCATTTTATAAATAGCTGATATTATTAATAAATATAATGTATTTACATTATATATAAAATGACCGATAATAAGGTAGAGGTCTTATGGACAAACTGCTTAAAACAATTTTTATACAACTGAATAAGTTGATTCTAAAAGAAAATAAGAATCGCATGGACGACGGTACTTTATTGGTCCCAAAATCTCAGATCATTATTTTAGGGCAATCAAGTTTACTGTCACAGCCAGCACTGACGGCATTTCTTTCTCTTGCCCAAACTGGTGATCTAGACGCACTTTTGCGCGCTGATTCTTTTGTTAAAAAACAGCTCGAGCTTCTTCTGTCTAAACATGGCCTTATTTATGACGAGGATAGTCCTCTTATTTTTGTACCTAAAAACAGTAGGTTTACTTTATTCCTAGATTTGCCCTTGCTTGAAGTAAAAATAATTGATCCTGAATCTGCGCTTGTTAGTAAGGCTGTCAAAGCTCCTGAAAAAAATAAACAACTGATACGTCAGGCGATCGCTTCTGAAGAATACTCAGCTCTTGTAGATAGAATTATTGAAAATGGCGGAAAGCTGAAGAATTTTGTATGAAAAAAAATATTTTAAAAGAAATTAAGAAAGCCGCAAGCGTTGATGCAAGAAAAAGAAAAGACCTTCGCTATTTAGCAACTTTGGCTTTTTTAGTAAAAAATGGTTTTTTAAAAACAAACCAAGATGTTTTAAAATTCTACCGCCCGCGAATCAGTGTTAGCGATGCAATTTGGGCAGGAGAAAATGTAGAACCCAGAATTTTAGAAGTTTTACCAGCTGCCATTCTACGATTGAAGCGACGATTCATTATTGAAACAGATGTGCTTGAATTAATTCACGGAGCTGTGGCGGCTTTGCAAGAAGCAGGAACAACAGGTATAGATTTTTTTAATATTCCTTTTAAAAAGTACAGCCAGTGGATGAATCTGCCCCTAACGGATCGCAGAACCAAAACTATTTCACAAAAAAAAGTTATGAAAAGCTTTCGACTCAGCCCTGCGGCTATCAAGAGCTTACAGAAGTTATCTGCTCAGCTAGACCTCAGCTCTACCGAAACCTTAGAAAAAATTTTAATGAACAAGAATTGAACCCATTAGTTTCACTAGCAATGGGTTTATGGTAACCCAAATTTAAAGGCGGTCCTACCGCCAGGATTTAATTCATGAGACCTCTCCAGCCCAAAGGAGAATCGTTGTGGATAAAAAGATTTTAGAATTACTGGAAAAGATTAAAAATTTCAGGATCGGCAAAAAACGAGTT
>JBBQHD010000038.1:0-20865 GCA_038323665.1 Bdellovibrionales bacterium | reverse complement strand
GGCAGAAATCCGTTCTGGTTAAAGCAACAACTCGAGCTGAAGCTTAAAGAATTTTTTAAACTTGTCGAAAAGAAGAATGCGACCTCGAGAGTTGCTTCCTAAAAACCTACGAAAGTGCCTTTTTACTGTGATTCAATACGAGAGTGGTTTTTTTCTGGTGTGGAACTTAGGGACATCGGCGGGTGTTTTTGGCTATGTGCTTGGGATTACTTTTCTTTTCCTGATGGCCTGGACTTTGTTCTTCATTTTGACTGGGTGACCAGAAGCATAATCCAAAAATCTTTTATTAAACTCTGTTATTCTTGCCGTTTCTAAATCTGATGCATCCTGATTGTTCTCAATATAACTTTTAAATAGAGCCGGGCAGGGTCCACGCGGCTGAAACATAACGTAAGTTATCAGTTCTGGTTCAGACTCTCAAGCCTGTCCAAGCCCGAAATACAATCGGCCCATCGCAAATATCGCTTTAATACTTCTTAACCGTAAAAAAATCGAGGTTATTCATCAAAAATGCGTGGACTGTAAACCAGTTGAAATGACTACTTTGCAAGCGCAGCTGATTGGGTTTGTTGAAGAAAGAGATTTGAAGCTTTATCCAGAAACCCCAACTACAAAACCTGTTGAAATGACATTCTATCGAAATTTTTTGGATAATGATGAAAAACAAACTAACTACCGTTTGGATGTCGCCACATTTCTGTCCACGAAAAACTCATCAAAGGATTCCGTTCGTTTTGATAGATTTCAGATAATTACTCACCCTTCAAATCCCTAACGCGTTTCGTTAAAAATAGCGTTTATGCTTCTCGTCGTTGAAATGTATAAGATGCTTCGTCGCGAATTTATTAAATAAATTACTTCTATTTAAAAGCGAACCTAGTTATAAGAATATTTAACTTTATTGGGAGATTCTAAATGACTCAACTTTTCTTACTCTTCTCGCTGATAAGCCTAAATACTTTTGCTGCAAATTCTTACTCTGTAAAAATCCCGACAAAACCGGATCGTCCGAATTTTGTTATAGAAACTTCGGTTGAAAAATTAGCCAAAGATTTTCATAATAAATACAATGGGCTGCTTATTATTTCGAATGGCCAGTCTCATCAATACAAAGCTTTGGATCATAAAACTCATATTGAGTTATTCTTAGAAACATCCAAAGGCTTAGCAGAATACGCTTTATATAGCATGCGAGATGCCGATGAAGTAACTCTCTATACCCCAGCTCAATTGGCAAATAATACCAATGGAAAAGATAGAAAAGACGCATTAATTACTTCATCTACTTCAAATAATTTCTTTGCTAGACGAGGAGAAAGCATGTGGTGCGCAGCACACAGTTTTGATCTTTATCTTGATATTTTTTATCGCTTTGATTGCCGTACTCACATTTTGCCAGATGGTTCTGTGGTGGCTCCACATAAAGAAAGCTCACCAGAGGAATTTGCAAAATTAAATACAATTGATCTTTTTTATAGCCCGCTGGATAGTGAAACCCCTGAATTTATAAGATCAGAAGGCGGTATTTATTCCGATTATCATTCCCGATCAAAAGGACAAACTTTCGATGTCCAATTCTATGGAGATATCGCAGTAGCAACTTTTAATCTAATGAAAGATGTCGCCGTCACAGAAGGAAATATGAGACGAATTAAAGTTAAGTACCGCTACGGAAAACAAATCTGGTGTGCTTTAATGGGCGAACCAGATGGTTTTTCCAAAGATCCAAATTTAACTGTAAAATGCCGAATTAGCTTCGACAGCACGGGGAAAGCTATCCCCCCAACTCAAGATTAGTTACATTTCTAAATCAGGTTCAGAAACTTGCGGTGGTCAATTTAGCAAAACTATTACTGTTAATGTAAAATAACTTTGCCTTTGTGAATCTGTCATCCGCAGATTAAACTTTTAGGCTGCTTCATTTGCACGGCTAGGAAGTATAAACGCTATTCTCAACGAAACTGCGAAGTATCGCTAAGCTTACAGGCCCTGTTTTAAGCCCAATTCCGATAAGATTCCTTATGTTTTACTCCGAATTGCTCTGCTGGATTCTGTTTAGAAGTATAAACGCTATTTTTAACAATCTGCAAAGTATCCATAAATAAACATGACTGGTTTACAGCCTGATTCAGATAAGTTGTCATCTTGGAATGAATTTGTGGAAATAATAAATGTGACTATGGAAAAAAGGAAACGGCGGTCAAGAAGTTATCCAAGAGTGCTAAAATACTCAGGAAAAATGTATCCCCGCCACTCTACAATCTACCCGACAGGAGGCTTAACTGAACGGCATTACATTACGGTTTAATGCCGTTTAACTTTTTTAGCGAAGTCCATTCAGATGCTGATGCAGCCGCTTAATCAGGGGTAAATTTTGGGTGTATTCTTTGGTCGAAGAATACTTTTTATATACCGGGTGCTTATTTAATTCGGTTCCACCTAAAAGAATAATTGGATTTTGAGCATGGTACTCCCACAGCGGAGCAATCAGCTGATAAGTATTGCCAAGATATTTTTCTCGAACTCCGGCGATCGTTACCTTGAAACTTAAATCTTGGACGCTGGTTACAGCACTGTTTCCGTCAGCATCAGTAACAAATTCGTATTCAATCATTTTATTGATCGAGCGATATCTACGCAAAGTTAATAGACCCTGCATTGGACTGTAAATGGTTTGGGAAATAATAAGGTCATTAAAATTACAATCTTCCATTGGATCCGCCACGTCTACAAATTCAGGAAGCTGGAATTTTCTGGAATCAATGCTGCGGTTTTCATCATCGGGTTTAGGTCCGGAATCGGTAAGATATAAAAAGGGAACGGGTCTTCCACGCACGCGCAAAAGTTTTAAATCAGCAAAATTACTCATCGTATCCTGATCTGGCAAAAGTTGAATAATCAGACTGTCTTCGACCAAAGGAATTTCTTCTGGATGGCGTTCCAGCAATGCACGTTTATGAAGAAAGTCCGAGGCAAAACCAGGAAGGGTTAAGGATCTTTCGGATGCGGATTTGTCATAGTGGATAATTTTTCCGTTTGCATCGACATCTGCACTGGGTAAAAGCCGAAATGCAATACCGGATAAAGAACGGTAATAAACGCGATAGGCAGACTGTGATCCGACCAAAACAGTTGCCACAACAAACATTCGATCCGAATTATCACGAAAAAAATTTCCGAATTTAAATAGAGCATCAGAATCATAAGCAGTCAGATCTCCACGTGGAAATAAATTTCGTTTTTTCAGCTCTGATAATCCATCAGCCAAGTTCGTATTGTATTTCTGGCTGTCGACCAGGTTTGCTCGGTTAAGTAAGAAAGCTGATTCTAACCTAATGAATTTTTTAATTTGTTCCGGGTCGGCTGGGGCAAGATGAATCAAATCGGCAGAAGTTAAAATAAGTTGGTGGCCGAACTGATCGACAACATGCATGGAATTATCAAATGTATAAGTTTTAAGATGGCGAACCAGAACAGGTTTGCGACCCGAATCGCCAAACGGAGTAAACATAAAAATATCTTCGAATTTTAAATAATTACGTTTGAACCAACTGCGTGCCAAAGCAACAGTATCGGGGCCGACTCGGTGGCGAAAATCTTGAAACGAGGCAATTTCTTTTTGCGTGGCTGGGATCATTTCTAAAATTTCATTCATTTTAAAACTGAAAATTTGTGATTTTGTATCAATAACCCGAAGGGTCCCGTCATAAGTATATTCAATAATTCGGTAGACTTTTTTAGGCCCGGGATCGCTTGAGGCAAAGGTGAAATACTGCTCTGTTTCAGCGAAAAAACCGCGATCGAGGGCAGCTGCATAGTTGGAAGGTTTAAGTGGGTATAGCTGTCCACAAGCCAATGGGTTTGCCCAAGCCAGTGTTGTAAAGAAAATAAAACTTAATAATACTGCGAACTTCATTCAGGACCCTCTATGACTAAACATGTTGCAATCTATGGACCATTATATTTTTTAAAAGTGTGTCAAAATGAGAAATGACATGCCGTGACCCCAGTTAGGATCTGAGGCTTTTTAAGATACACCTGATTCAATGACTCCACTGATGAAACAATACTGGGAAATTAAATCGCAATATAAAAACGAAGTGGTCCTATTTCGGATGGGCGACTTTTATGAAATGTTCTTTGATGATGCGGTTTTGGCAGCGCCAATTTTAAATATTGCTCTGACCTCTAGGAATAAAAAATCCGAAGACCAAACCCCAATGTGTGGGGTGCCTTATCATTCAATTGCAGGGCCGATTCAAAAATTGCTGGCAGCAGGGAAGCGGGTTGCATTGTGCGAACAAGTCGAAGATCCCAAACTTGCCATTGGAATTGTGAAACGTAAGGTTTTAAAGGTTTTTACACCCGGAATTGTTTATGATTTTGAAACTTTAGAAGCCGGCAAGTCCCACTTTTTAGCCAGTCATGATGAAGAATTTGTTAGTTTCGTAGATGTATCTACAGGTGAGTGTTTTTTCATTCGCGCTGAAAATGAAAAACTGCGCGCCAAAATTTTAGAAAAATATTCGGTCGCAGAATACGTTACTGCGCCAGAGCTGTCTGCCGATGAAAGTCTGCCGATATCTGCGCGCAGATTATTGCAATACGTTCGAACTTTGGCCGGCGATCAGATTGTCCTGCGTCCATTCCAAGAAAGAAATATTTCCGACCGCATGGATCTGCGGCCCACAACGCAAAGACATTTGGAATTTTTTAAAACTACTTTCGGCGATGAAATTGGCAGCTTTTTCTGGTCCATCGATCGCACAGAAACTTCGGTGGGCAAAAGATTGTTCCGCGAATGGCTGCAGTTTCCCTTGCAAAATCTGGATGAAATTCTAAAACGACAAATGTGGGTCAGAAAATTTCGTGAAAAGGTTTTCGAAATTAAGAAACTGCGCCAACTGCTAAAATCTTTCGGGGATTTGGAAAGAAAATTAACCAAGCTTACTTTATCGCACGCCAATGCTCGGGATTTGCTCGCGATTGCTCACAACTTAGAAGTCGCCTTAAATGCAGCAGAAATTGCAAAAAATATTGGTTATGCGATCGATTTTTCTGATACCGAACAACTTAGTGCTGAAATTAGACGAACAATTGTCGAAGATCCGCCTTTGCTGACCAAACAAGGTATGATGATTCAGCGATTGGTGGATCCGGGTTTGGATGAATGGATTGATTTGTCATCCAATGCCCAGGGGCTTTTGCATTCCATGGAAATTCGTGAACGGGAACGGACGGGGATTCCCAGCCTTAAAATTCGTTATAACAACGTGTTTGGGTATTTTATCGAGATCACTCATACCCATGCGGCCAAGGCGCCGGCGCATTACAAACGCAAACAAACTTTGGCCAATGCCGAAAGATTTTACACCGATGAGTTGCTGGAACTGGAAAAGAAAATTCTGTCTTCGCACAGTCGTCGCAGCGAACTGGAATTTCAAATCTATGATGATTTAAGAAAAAAAGTTTTAAGCAGCGCTGGGAAAATCCTAAATGTGGCGGCGGAAATTGCAAAAATAGATTTGTATGCCAGTTTTGCCTGGCTATCGATCGAACAAAAATACTGCACGCCGAAAGTTCATGCAGAAAAAACTTTACATCTGATCGCCAGCCGTCATCCGGTAATTGAGCAAATGATGTCGGCGCAAAAAAATGAATATTTTGTGGCCAACGATATTTCAATCACTCAAGGTGATGTGATACTTTTAACCGGCCCGAATATGGCGGGCAAAAGCACCTTGATGCGGCAAGTGGCTTTGTCGGTGATTATGGCTCACATAGGAATGGATGTTCCAGCAAATCAGGCGGAAATTCCGCTGACCGATGCGGTGTTCACGCGGATCGGCGCCAATGATCAGCTGTCGCAGGGACTTTCCACATTTATGGTGGAAATGAAAGAAACCGCGGAATTGTTAGAGTTTGCAACATCGAAATCATTGTTGGTCTTAGATGAAATCGGGCGCGGCACTAGCACTTTTGATGGGATGTGTTTGGCTCAATCTATTTTGGAATATTTATTGTCGCAGGTTCGCTGCAGAACTTTATTTGCCACGCACTATCATGAACTGACCAATCTTGCTGCGGTTTGGCCGCAGATTTCCAATCAGCATATGGCGATTCAGGAACTAAAAGATACTCAGCAACCATTAAGATTTTTGTATGCGCTGAAATCCGGAGCCGCGCAAAAATCTTACGGTGTCCAAGTCGCGCAATTGGCAGGATTACCTAGGGCCGTTACCAAGCGCGCGCAGGAATTGCTGGTGGAAAAAGAATTAAAATCTAAGGTTTCTTTGGATTTGCAGAAGTTGAACGATTCACACCAGAGTGATTTCTCCAGTTATATTCAGGATCTTTCATAGTTCGTTGGTGCCAGGCTTCCCATTTTTTGTTGGGAAGTTTGTGTAAGACATTGCCTTTTTCGTCGAAAATGTCTGGTTCTTTGCCGCCAATAAAATCGAGTATTTTTTTATATAAGCCCATGACCTAAAACTAGCGCGAAGTTTTGCGCTTGTCGAGCAAGCACTTGACGTAGTTGTTCCAATCCTATGATTTCGGAGCAATATCCCCATTGGCGCAGGTATCGACCAAATCATCTTTTTGCATACCCCAATAGTTATCCACGCATTTTTTCGAGGCAGCTTTATAAGCGTCTTCTAAAGTCGAAGCCTCAATCTGAGTTTTGAATGGTTTAAGGGCTTGGGTTTTCTTGTCTTGCGAACGGTTTTTATAAGTAACCTCAAATTTTGCTGCATAAGAAGTCGAAGCCACCGCGATTAAAGTCAGTATCATTAATGTTCTTTTCATATACCCTCCATACCAATCACTTAAGCAATTGGCGTTCCCAGAAGTGTTTCAAAACGAGTCGTTTAACCCTGCTTAAATTGCTGCCGATGCCAATGCATCATTCTGAAATGTCGAAGTTGGCAGGATTAACAAAAACTGTCACTTTGGCCTTTCCGAAAAGCAACCAGCGGGGTAATCACATTCATCGTGAATAATCAAAATGGATCGATTCGCATTCAAATCATTGCAGCCTACGTAATCCTTTGCGTGATCTGGAGCTCAACCTGGCTGGTGATCAAAATTGGTTTGCAGGATCTGCCGCCCATCAGTTTTGTCGTGGTTCGGTTCCTGATCGCAATTGTTTTTCTAGTAATAGCCTCCGTAGGTTGCAAAAACCTGTTGCCCAAAAATAAATCTGATTTGTTTATTTTAATGATCACCGGATTATTGATGTTCGGTTTAAATTATCCTTTGGTGTTTTGGGCCGAAGGCTATGTATCGTCAGCACTTGCCGCCGTTTTGCAAGCGACCATTCCCGTTTTTGGAATGGTGTTTGCCTACAAATTTTTACCGAATGTGATTTTAAATTGGCGAAAATTTGGTGGTGCCCTAATTGCGCTTTTTGGTGTCGCTGTTATTTGCGGACGCTTGCTGGATAAGGGCGGGGTGATGGCGCTGTGGGGCGGAATTGGCCTTGTCATTGGCGCGATGAGTGCAGCCTTTGCCAATGTTCTGATGAAACGTCAGTCCATAAAACTTCCATCAACAGTCATCGCAGCATGGCAGATGATTTTTGGAATTTTTCCGCTGATTGGAATTGCTCTGGTGACGGATGGAAACCCCATGCTGCTGCACTGGAATTTGCGCGCATGGATTTGCTTACTATATTTGGGTATTATCGGATCAGCCTTGGCCTTTTTTCTTTTGTATTGGCTGCTGCACAAAATTGAACTGACCAGTCTGCAGTCGATTACCTTGATCACTCCGCCCGGTGCGGTATTAATCGGCTGGGCCGCGGGTGGAGAAAGTTTTTCGGTGTGGTCCCTAGTCGGAGCCGCCTTTGTGCTGCTGGGCGTGTGGATGATTTTTCGTAAGTCGCAAAATGAGACAAAAAATAACAAATTTTATAATTAAAACTTCTTTGTGTAGGTCCAAATATTGCAACAGTCTTGATCATGAAAAGCTGTTGGCTGAAAATTATTGTATGCTTCTTATCCTTTTTTGCGGTCAGCTTAACTTATGCCGCTAGTGATATTGCTGTTGTTTTGATCGATATGCAGGAAGGTTATATGGGGCTAGCTGACGAAGAATTAACAGTTCCATTGATTGAAAGACAATTGCAAATCTTAGATTGGGCCGTTCAGAATCAACATGCCATCATGGTTTTTGAAATGCATCAGTGGGGTGAGACCAATTCCGCCTTACTAGAGATAGTTCAACAAGCAAAACACAAACAAGTTTTTATCAAAGATGCATCGTCGGGATTTTTAACTAAAGCAATCAGAAAAATAAATCCGAAAAATACTACTTATGATGCGGAATTTATTGCAGAACAAAATATTCAATACCCCAAAGGTAGCCGGCCAGATGCAAAACAGGATCTTCCTTTTCGACAACTAAAAGATTGGGGCATTCGCAAATTGATCGTTGTTGGTGTTAATGGTGGTTCTTGCGTAAGTTTAACTATCGCTCAAGCTTTAAAAGAAGGACTTGAAGTCTACACTTCCGCGGACGCAGTCGCTGATGTTAACGCCAGAGTGTATCCTCACAGCCGTTGGTGGCTAAAACATTCTGACGATGCTAATTTTTTTCCTTTTCATAAGTTAGAAGATCTTACGCAAAAAATCGATAGTTCAGAACGGGTCACCAGAACCTGTAACCAGTTGTTTTAGTGTTGCTGGGCCCACTATTTCCTGATCAGGATATTTATTATTCGACCTTATCTCGTTAGTTTATAAACCATAGCTTCGCGTTTCATTTGCTGAATCAAACTATTCAATCCATTGGCGCGACTAGGGGTTAGGTTCTGTTGCAAATCCAAATCTTTGAAAATTCCAAATTGGTAATTCAGCAATTCATCCGCAGTTAAATCCTGCACCAAAAATAAAACTAAACTAACAAGACCTTTTACAAACAAAGCATCGCTGTCGGATTGCCAGTGAATTTTTCCATCAGGTTGCAATTGCGAATGCAGCCACACTTGCGATTGGCAGCCTTTGACAATGTATTTTTCCGTCATCAAATCTTGGGAAAGTTCGGGCAGTTTTTTTCCCCACTCGATCAATAGGCGATAACGATCTTCCCAGTCATTAAGACCAGCGAATTCTTTTCTGATTTCATCTTCGCGCTGTTTAAGCATATAGATTTTTCCAATCCAAATTCACCTGATCCAAAAGTTGCTGACCGGCTTCGCCTAAGATTTCTTCCCAATCGGAAATGGCGTCAACAAAGTCTGCACAATCTAGGAAAAATTTGTTGGTATCGGTATAGCCATTCCAGATTTTTTTTGCCGATGCTGCGGAAAATTGATTGTGCTCGTTTAAATCAAAATAAGCGGTGTCGCCTTCTAGAAATCCCACCAAGGTGCTGACCTGTCTCGGGGAAAAATCCAAATGTGTTAGGGCTTCTTGGGCCAGGGACATTTCGACGTAACTTTGCAAATTTTCAAGTTGAGCCCAAAATTCTTTTCCAGCTTCGCCTTTTTGGGGTTTGCAGAAAAAATTACTGCAAACTGCCCCGCGGTATTTCCAAATATTGCAGGACAGTTGGCCATTTTGTTCGCCAACGTAAGAACACAATAAATCTTTTCTTTGGCCAAAGTCAGAATCTTTTTTGCCGCGAAATTTATTTTGATAATTAAAACTGGGAATAATTCCGATCGGCAAAACCAAAGTATTGTCGTGACCGCCAAGGATAGATTGAATGGTCGCATTTTTTTCTTGCAGCAATTTCCCCACTGCGTAATTGGGCAAAAAAGGCTGAAAGGTGCAGCATTTTAAATCGACTTTGTATTTGGGAACTTCGGCGCAATTAAAACAAGTCGATAAGGGTTCGTCTGCAATCCAATTCAGCATTTTGGTGGACAAAATATTTTGGTATAATTCTGGAAGTTGCTGTTTAAGTTTCAAGGTTAAGCAATCGTTGCAAACACTCGGTGAGCATCATCCAGATCTTCCATGGCTTCTAAGAATGCGTGCACGTCGTTCAATTGTTCCGCGGTTAAATCTGTTTTTTGCCCAGCTAGGTAAGCAGGTTCGCAGGCGGAAACTTTCCAGCCGCGTTTTTCCAAAGCAGCCTTAACCTCATTCATATTTTCCAGCACACAGAAAAAAGCATGACCGTCTTCAATTTTTTGCACTTCGTCGGCACCGGCTTCGATGGCTTCTTCTTCTGGATCAAACTGGCCAAGTTTAATTCCTTCGATCAATCCCATGCGTTTAAACATCCAAGCCACCGAATTGCTTTCGCCCATATTGCAGTCGTGTTTTTTAAAAACATTGCGAACTTCGGGCACGGTGCGATTGCGGTTGTCGGTTTGGCATTCGATGATGACGCCGACTCCGTGGGGGCCATAGCCTTCGAAGCTGACTTCTTCGATTTGTGCCGAGCCTTCTAATAATCCAGCACCCTTTTTAATGGCGCGATCGATTGTATCGTTGGGGCAAGAGTGTTTTTTTGCGGCTTCGATCGCTAATCGCAAACGCGAATTCATAGCGGGGTCGGGACCGCCAGCTTTTGCAGCGACTTGAATTTCGCGCGCAAGCTTCGTAAAGATCAGACCCTTCTTTGCCGCATTGGCAGCCATCCCAGATTTTTTCCACGATTTTCCCATAGGCTGTCAGCATAATGCGATGTTCGGTCTGAATCAAGATTGTGACAGTGGGGATTATGCTTAAAAAGCTTCGTTTTCGCCCAAGAAACGCCATTTTCCGTCGGAAAGATTGCCCAGTTGCACATTGCCAATGCGAATGCGCTTAAGGCTGGTCACTTGCAGGTCGACCAATTCGCACATTCTGCGGATCTGGCGTTTTTTTCCTTCGATCAAATTAAATTTCAACAGATCGTCGTAATTGGAACGTTCGATCCGGGCGGGCCGTAATTCTTCGCCGTCAATGCTAAGACCAAAACATAATTTTTTAATTTTCGCTTCGGTGATTTCACCCACGACGCGGACAAGATATTCTTTTTCAATTTCTTTTTCATTGCCAACTAATTTACGAGCAATGACTCCATCTTGAGTAAAAACAAGTAAACCTTTTGAATCGATGTCCAAGCGCCCAGCGACCGGCATTTTAATAATATGATGAAACTGAAAATCCTGCGGCAATTTGTCTTCGATATTTTCTGGTTTCAACAATCGAATGGCAGGGGTTTGGCCGTCTTCGGGTTGAGCAGAAACATAACCAACCGGTTTATTTAAAAGGATGGTCCAAAATTTTTTCTTATAAGCCACTTGGCTGACATTCACATCCGCAGTCGAGGAAACACGTTCGGCCAAATTCGTATGAACTTTTCCGTCGACGGTCACCCAACCTTTTAGGATCCATTCTTCAGCAGTTCGGCGCGAACAAATTCCACGGTCGGCAAGTAATTTGGAAAGGCGTAGGGTATCTTGGTTCATCGGTTAAGAACCTAAGTGTTTCGCTTGCTAAGAGCAAGCTTCCGATGAGCTTTTGGAACTTTTGTAAATATTAAGCAGCTTTTTTCTGCTCACGGAATTCGTGGGCCACCCATTTCTTATCAAAGTCGGGGACTTTCTTGCCTTGAATGGTGATTAGGCCTTCTTTGAACCATCCGAAATGCTCAGTGCAGAATCCTGCTTTGCTGACGGGATGTTTGCAAGCTTCACTTAAGCAGGGCGCAGATCCGCCAGCATTGGGAACAACAGTTAAAGTAGGTTTTTTTGGATTGGACATAATTGTAGCCTCCGTATGATTTCTTTTCGGTCATATCAAAGTCTTTCTGAAATTTTCGGCCTGCCGCCTAAGACCAAGGGCCAGGAAATTGCGAGAAATTTTGTATTAAATCGGTTTTGTTTAAGCTTTGAGGGCGGTTGGCCGATTTTTAACTATGTTCAACTCTAAGATAAGGATTCTTGTCGCCGACGATATGTTAACGATGCGAAAAATCGTAGTGGCTACTTTAAAAGAGTTTGGATTTTCTGATATTATCGAAGCCGAAGACGGCCTAACTGCATGGGAAGTTTTAACATGTTCGGTGATTCCAGTAGGGCTTATAATTTCAGATTGGAATATGCCCAACAGCACCGGTCTGCAATTCTTAAATAAGGTCCGCGAAAGCGAAAAATTCCAAGAAGTCCCATTCATTATGCTGACGGTAGAAGCCGAACTTGGCCAGGTTACAACCGCCGTCAACGCAGGAATTTCTAACTATATCGTAAAACCATTTACGGCCGAAGTTTTAAAACACAAGCTGCAAGCCACCTACCGCAAAGTATTTTCCGCAGCCTAAGGGGCGGCAGGAAATACTCAAATTATTCTCCAGCAAATTTTCCTAATCACGATCGCGATTGTGTTTCCCGCAAAGCAGCCGCAAATTTTCTGGTGAGTTGTCACCCAAATGCCGGAACGGAACGATGTGATCCAGCTGAATTTGGTATCGGGATTCGCATTTTTTCTGGCTGAGGGGATCAACATACTGACAACATCCTTGATCCCGCTGCCAAACAAGTTTTTTTACCGAAGCCGAGATATAACGTGATCGTTTTTGGCTGGGTTTATTGCTGGCATGACTTTGTGAGGCGATTGAATTTGGTTTTTCTTTTGGCTTTTCAGTTCGAGGTTCGGCGCCGGCAATGCTCGCATTGTGTTCGACTTGAGGATCATCGGTCGACTTATCATGAACGGATTTCTTTTTAGCAAACTGTCCATGCAGTTTTTCAACCATAACTTTGAAAAACTGCGCCTGGGTCATATCGGGGTTTTGGTGCGACATCCAAAGTTTTAGCTCATCCATTTTTTCTTTGGTCTCGGTATCTATAACAAAGCGAAGCTCCGTTAAATTTTCAGATAGAACTGTTTCTTGTTCCTTGGATTTCAAGCAAAGTTCGGGTGCAAGTTTAAATAATTCTTTCTCGGCTTCACGGGTCGATTTATTTTCCAGTTTTCTAAAGAGCTCGGTTTTTTCTGCAATCGAGATCTTCTTGCCAGAATCACTGGCTTTCTTATTTAAGAAATTCTGACCCTGGGAAACAACGGAAAGACTCAAAGAACGATCCGCAATTTTTTCCCTTAATTCAGGAATTTCTGAAATCGCACGAGCTGCTTGAATTCTGCGCATGGAGGATGAGGGTTCATAACCTAGGTCTTTGGTCACAAAATCGAATAGCGAACTAAATCCTAGTTTTAGAAAAATCTTTCTACGATTAATTTCCGTAATCAGCTCGATAACTTGCAAAGTCAGATTTTGTTCGCTTTTGGCAGTTTTCCTGATTTGATCAACAAGCGCGCTGTTATCCAGGGATTTGATAAGTTCATCTTTTTGCAAAGATTTTTTTTCTGCGAAGGGGGTCGTTTCCAAAAAAGATTTCTCTTTTGCCGAAATACTTACCGGAGCAGGACTTCCAACTTCAGAAAGTTCAGGACAAAATTCCAATTTAACTTCTTTCGAGTAATCGTATTCTTCCAGCACAAGCCCTCATTTCTACTTCAAGATCGAAGTAGAAAAAACTTATCACAGGTTTTCAAAATGCAATTTTCGCGTTTTCAAGAACAATCAGTGTGCGAAACAAACTTTGGTTTAAACGCACGAAAACGGCCCTTGGTCGCAAGAACATTAAAATCGCTTCAAAATTAGTTCTTCTAATAATTTTATTTAAATTAGCGCCGTTTAAAATTACTAAAACATCGTCAATAATTTTTATTTTCTGACGCAGTCGCGATGCAAGATGCTGTCGAGGGGGTTCATTAGTGTCGATTTAATTTTGCAATGTTTTTTGAAATAGATCACCAGACGGGCGCCTAAGTTTTTTAAATCACGTGGCCCTTCATTTTGTTATTCCGTCCGCTGCTTGATCGATGGCCTGTTCGAATTGTGCTATTCTTGGGAAAAGATTTTCAGTGACGTAACTCACAACCATTTGGGTAAATTCAGGAGTTAAATAGGATACTCCGTCTTGTCCCGCTGTAAGTTGGTTGGCATTAAACCAAGCGTTTTCTAACGCAGGGTTGTAGTCAGTTAAGATGCGGGGAATCATGTTGCTTAGTCGATCGGCAGCATCTCTATCGAGTTTCGGAATCATTGTCTGCAATATTTCTAAAACCAATGCTCTTTGAGCTAGGGGAATATATCTGATTTTTTCGCCATTCATTTTCCCAACAATTCTGGATGTGTCAAAATCTCCCCGGATGTCGCATGTAGAATTACTAGTAAAGGTTGGATTATTGATTCTATTGGAAGGATCAAAACTGCCTTCTAAATAATTAAGGACGTTGCCTATGGAATATCGATCTATTTGCTGGTTGAGTAGTCCTGTCTGAATAAACTTACGCCAATCTGCAAAGCCCCCTGAGGATTCGTGATAAGCTCGGATTCTGTCACTAGAACCACTTCGGCTTACGATTTCTTGTAGCTGCAAAAATTCTTCTAATGTTAAGCCAGGGGTTTTCCCGATAGAAATCATTTTAGCTCGGCGCGACTTTTTGCCTATATGAATGACACTTTCATTGCGAGCAAAAAATTTAGGATTCATGTTCACTCCAGATCGCGAGACCTCAAGCCCGAATGCATTTCGATAAAATCCAATTTGATTGATTGTGTGAAGATGCGATTGGATGATTTTCTGAACTGGCGCCGAAGTAGAACTGAAAATCGCTCGTAACTCTTGTCCGCTCATATTTTTTAACGCACGAATCGAATCTGCAGAGGTTTGTAATCCAGCCACTAATTCTCGATCAAACCATATTCCGTTTATTTTTATTTTCCTTGGATCGACTGGTTGTCCTTTGAAACTGGCCAGCCATAAACCCATTCTTGCAAATATCGACGGCTTTTGGTTTGCAATAACCAATTGTCTATCATTAGTGTCAACTAAAGCATTCTGTTGAGCTGCATTTTGCGTGCGCTTTTTTAGCATCCATCCCGTCAGTCGGTCGCGAATCCCGAATTCCGCAGCGACATCCTTCACTCTTGCGGTAATATCATCCTGCGGGGCTTGTGGGAAATTGACATCCACATCCTTAGACGCTGAAACAGATAATTCTAGTTCAATAGCCGTAGCAACTAAACTTAGATTATTTCTAAAATAATTGGTCCATTGCAGCAGTGCACCCTTGGCACCGTCTTGCGCAATGCCCATAGCCGCCAACAATTCTAAAGAAGATTTAATTCTTGGTCCTTCCGATAAATTGATTTGATCGCTGAGTCTAAATCCAAGTCGTGCGGCTGCAACTTCTGCAATATTTTGTTGTAAAGAAGAATCTGCTTGATTGAATTTCTCAAGCATGTAGATGGCATTTGCAGATGTATAAATTTGATTCTGTTTGAAAGCTTCGGCAATGGCCCAGCTAAACAAAGGACTTCTAAATAGTAAAATTAAATTAGCATGAGTATCTAGAATTAATTTCTTTGCAGCGCTATCTGACAAAGCATCTAAGGCAGACCGATAAGGTCTAGCCGCACCAACGATATCCGGTGATTCCGGATTGCCATGATCATCTAAACCGATTGTCCCTGCAGGCAATATTCTAGTTTTAAGGTCATGCAGTGCGGTCCGCATATCCGCGGGCTTAGACTCGCCAACGACAACAAGATTATGCAAAGGATATAAAGCGACACAAATGGAATCAGCTGCAAAAGTATTAGATCCATATAAGAATAATATTTGCAGAAAAAATAATTGATTAAAACGATTCAAAGTTCTTTTCATAACGAGATTTTAGACTGCCACAGACATATTTTCAGAATTATTTATTTATGCTAAAAAATTTCACAGGTGTCAAAAAGTTCAACAAAAAAAATTTCTGCAGCCTGACTACTTCGCCGTCAACCCGCCCAAATCCAACTGATTCAACGAATTAATCTTCCACCCCGTAAACCCAGTCGACGCAAGCCCGGTCAGGGAATAGCGGCCGGTGGGAATCAAGCGATACTCATCCATAATCATGCGCAGGCCTGACTGACATTTCTTTTGTTTCTGCGATTCGGTCCATGAACTTTTCCAAGACTTTGCCAATTCTGGAATTCCGGGCACGACTTTTTTCCAATAATTATCGGGATGTTTGTCAGAAGCAAAAATTTCTAAAACCGCCAAGCAAGTCGGGCGCCCCACAGAAATTCCTTTGCGGAATAACCACCATTTTTCGTTTCTTAATTTTTCTATGAGAATAGGATTTTCTAAACTGCGGATTTGAATATCCAAATCCAAATTCTTTTTCCATTCCATCTGGATCCATTCGCTGACCCGGCGGTGATCTTCGCCGCCCAATGAAGAAAATAACAAAGTCATATCTTTGGGGAAATGAAATTTGCGCTGTTTTCCCACTTGAAAATCATAGCACATTTCTTTTTCTGGATCTGCACTATACCAACTGATCGGAACACCGACGCAGCCATGTTTGCCCTTGGAAAATAAAAATTTCTGCAAGTCGGTATAATTTAAACCATGGGCCAAAGCTTTTCTTTCCTTATCGGGAATTTGCAAAGACATCCCGTAAAAATCAAATCGAAAAGCTTCATACATAAAAAATTCCGGAGTGTTTTCGTATTTAGGCGCAAACGAAGTAGGGATGCGCCGCAAAAAATCCAATTTTTTATTCTGATACATTTGAAAGGCCATGCTTTCATCGGCAATAAAATAAAATTCAACAGCAGGTTGGGATTTATTTAAGGTCGGGGACAAAACAAATTTTTCACCTTTGATAAATTTAGAAATTTTATAAGGGCCAGAACTGGGAATGACTTCCCAAGATCCTTTAAAATCGGCAACAGGAACTGGAGATAAAACTCCGGGAACCAAAGACGATTCAAATTCAGCTCCACCAGTTTCAAACTCAAATTGCAGGATTTTTTTATCCAAGGCCTTAACCCCAAGATCCGCAGGTTTCAGTTTTCCCAGTTTAATTTTTTCTGCATTCTTAACCGGGAACAACCAAAAGGCGCGTGGTGCATTCACTGCAGGATCCACCAAGTTTCGATAGCTGCGCACAAAATCTTCAGCAGTAATTGGGGTGCCGTCGCTCCAGTTGCGGTCGGATTTGATCCAGCATTTTAAAGTATTTTTTTTGCGTTCGCATTTTTCTGCAAGATCTGGAATCAATCCGCGCTGGTTATCATACCAGAAAAGATTTCGAAACAAACTTTGCATCAGATAACTGTCCCCAGAAGTTGCGCTTAACTGGGGATTGATCGAAGTGGGTTCATGAAAAAGACTTAGGCGAAAAGCTTTTGGTTCTGCTTGCGCCGTAAGACTAAACAGAACTAGTCCACAACCTAAAAATTTATTCCAATTCCATTTTTGCAATGGTCTGCAGTTGCATATTAGAAGTGCCTTCGTAAATTTGCCCAATTTTTGAATCACGCCAAAATTTTTCAACTGGATATTCCTTGGTAAAGCCGTTGCCTCCGAAAAGATCGATCGCAATCGATGTGACTTTTTCAGCAGCACGGGAAGAATAAAGCTTTGCCATAGCTGCCTGTTTAATGAAATCTTTTTTCGAATCTTTTAATCGGGCGGCATTATAGACCATCAAGCGCGATGCTTCGACAAGGATGCGCATTTCTGCCAATTGAAATTGCACACCCTGAAAGGTCGAAATGGTTTTGCCAAATTGTTCGCGGGATTTGATGTATTGCAAAGTTGCATCGTAAGCACCTTGGGCAATGCCCACCATTTGTGCGCCGATTCCGATGCGGCCTTCGTTCAAAGTCTCGATGGCAATTTTATAACCCTTGCCGACTTCGCCCAAAACATTGGCTTCGGGAATTTCGCAATTTTCAAAAAGCAATTCGCAAGTCGAGCTGGCGCGAATTCCCAACTTGTCTTCTTTTTTGCCGACTTTAAAACCAGGGAAAGTTTTTTCAACCAAAAAGGCAGTGATGCCCTTGTAACCTTTGGAAAGATCCAGATTGGCAAAAACAATAAACAGCGAAGCTTCTTTGGCGTTGGTGATCCAAAGTTTCGAACCATTTAAAATATATTTGTCGCCTTTTTTCTCGGCTTTTAATCTTAAACCAAAAGCATCCGATCCGCTGCTGCTTTCAGACAGGGCATAAGCACCAACCCATTCGCGCGCCATCAGTGGCAAATATTTCTGTTTCTGAGCATCCGTTCCCCAATTCAAAAGTGCATTGGTGACCAAAGTATTTTGCACATCGACTAAAACGCTGACGGATCCGTCGACGCGACCGATTTCTTCGATCGCTAAACAAGCCGTGGTGAATGTTGCGCCGGTGCCGCCATATTTTTCTGGAGTTTCAATTCCCATCAGACCCATTTCAAAAAGTTTCGGCAAAAGCGCTGCATCCAATTGAGCATCCGCATCCATTTTCTGAACTCGAGGTTTAATTTCACTTAAGGCAAACGCACGCACTGCTTCTTGAAAAGCCAGTTCGTCGTCTTGAAATGTGGTCAATGCTGGATTCATGAAATCTCCTTTAAGTTTTTATTTTGCTCAAATCACTTTACAAAAGGACTAGTCTATTGGCACTGTAAAAGTGATGGATGTTGTAGAGATTGGCGCAAAAATTGGGATTTACTATATTCCGTTTCTTTTCGCCCTGTGTTTTCACGAGTATTCGCATGGATTGATGGCACGTTTCTTAGGTGATGACACTGCTCATCGTATGGGAAGACTGACCATGAATCCTCTGTCGCACATTGATGTGATTGGAACTTTTATTTTACCGATTGCCTCGATTGTTTTTGCTTTGCCCATTTTTTTTGGTTGGGCAAAGCCCGTGCCCTACGACACCCGCAATTTAAAAAATCCCCGCACAGGTGCTTTTTGGATTGCTCTGGCAGGTCCAGTTTCAAATTTATTTTTAGCCGTCGTTGCCGCAGTCATGATCGGGATTTTGGCGCGTTATTTTGCCATCGAAAGTTGGATGAAATCGCTTTTGGATTTGCTCAGCGTGTTTATTATGACCAATTTATTTTTAGCTTTTTTTAATTTAATTCCGTTGCATCCATTGGACGGTGGAAAAGTCATTGCGCGATTCTTACCAGCCCACATCAATTACAAATTGGAACAGAACGAAGGCGCCACCAGCATGATTTTAATGCTGCTGATTTTTTCTGGAATGCTGTCATTTTTGCGTTATCCAGTTATGTGGACTCATCAAGCTTTAATTTCTTTGGCCCTAGGCGGGCTGTAAATGTCTGAACAAATTGTTGTCAGTGGCAAACGGGTTTCGGGTCGATTGCACATTGGCCACTGGTGGGGTGCGATCCGCAGTTGGGTGCAGCTGCAAAATGAAAAGCAATGCTATTTGGGCGCAATGGACTGGCATGGAATGACCAGTGAATATAAAAAACCTAGCGAAGTTTCGCATTTTGTTCGCGAAAATATTGCTGAATACATTGCCTGCGGGGTTGATCCAGAAAAATCTGTCATCTTTGTACAAAGCCAAGTTCCAGAAACTTTGGAATTGTATATGATTTTTGCCAACTTAATCCCAATGGGTTGGTTGGACCGAGTTCCGACCTGGAAAGATGCCGAAGAAGAATTAAAACAAAAAGAAATGCATAATTTAGGTCGCTTTGCTTATCCAGTTTTGCAGGCTGCGGATATTTGTATTTACGGTGGCCAATTGGTTCCCGTGGGGCAAGATCAAGTTTCGCATTTGGAATTATCGCGCGAAATAGTGCGCAGATTTAATTTTCTTTACAAAGGTAAAATGCCAGAACCAAAACCTTATTTAACCGATACACCTTTGATTTTGGGAATTGATGGCAGAAAAATGTCCACTTCTTATGGAAATGGAATTTACTTGGTCGAAGAATCTGAAAAAACCTTGCGCAAAAAAGTAAATATGATGCTGACCGATCCGCAACGCGCGCGCCGGGAAAATCCTGGTGAGCCAACTGTCTGTCCAGTTTACAAAACTCATAAACTTTATTCTTCCGAAGAAGATATTACTTGGGTCGAAACCGGTTGCAGGTCCGCGGGCATTGGCTGTGGCGATTGCAAGGGGCGGTTGGCGGATAATATTGAAAAAATAATGAATCCAGCCAGGGCGAAAAAGACCGAACTTTTATCGGCCGGGTCAAATCTTGATGCAATCATTCAAGAAGGTTGCGAAAAAGCACGTGCCCAAGCGCAAAAAACTTTACGAATCGTCCGTTCTGCCATGAAATGGAATTCATGATGTTATCTGTTCAACTTCCCAGTTTTGAAGGTCCCCTTGCACTGCTGCTGCATCTGATTCGCAAAGAAGAGATGGACATCATGGACATCCAGATTACCAAAATCACCGAGCAGTATCTGACTTATTTAAAATGGATGAAAGAACTGGATTTCGAAATGGCCGGGGATTTTATTGCGATGGCAGCGACGCTGTTGCAGATTAAATCCAAAATGCTTTTGCCCCAATACGACGAAAACGGGGAAATACTAGAAGACGCCGATCCAAGAAAAGAATTGGTGCAAAAACTTTTGGAATACGAACGTTACCGCGAAGCTGCATCGATTCTAATCAAACGGCCATTGTTGGGCCGCGATTGGTGGGCCCGCGGTCGGCGCGAGGAATTCGATGCACCAGATGAAGAAATTGAATTAGAAGACAATGGTTTATTCCGCATGATTTCCCTGTATCGACAGATTGTTCGCGCAGCGCACAAGCGCATCCACAAAGTTTCGGCAAAAACGCAAAGTATCGCCGGAAGAATATTAGAAATTCGCGATCGCCTGTTGTTGGGAATTAAGATCACCTTAAAAGAATTAATCACCGCGCCGGAAAATAGAATTAAACAAACCTTGATTACTTTTTTATCTTTGCTGGAATTGGGAAAAATGGGTTTTGTGCGTTTGCATCAAACGAGCATCGAATCCGATTTATGGGTTGAAGGTGTTGCAGTGATTGGCGATGACTTTATGTCGCGAGTCGAAGAATACGATCAGC
>JBBQHD010000037.1:0-21018 GCA_038323665.1 Bdellovibrionales bacterium | reverse complement strand
GAACCAATCTTAATGCGTTAACCAGCACGCGAATATGAGACTGACAGTTCAAGAGACTTTTTAATCCCGGTTGTTTTTTTATATTTACAAAGAGGTCATCCATATGAGCGTGACGCGTTTTTTCGCCTACTGGCGAAAAATTTTTGTCAAGAGCTCATGGACGAGCGTCCACGGAATATAAGTGCATGAGTGTATTTTTTTAAACAGTTTATGTGTTTGAGTTTAAAAATTTAAATCTCTGGGCTTTTCCCGAACTAGAACTTCAGACCTACGCTGAACGTGACTCCTGGATTTCCGGTGTAGGAAGATTCTTTTGCGAAATCTAAGTGTGGCGTTAATTTGTAATCGAGGATTTTTTTGTAAATGGTATAGTTCCATGAATACAAAACGCTGTATCCGTCCATATGGTAGGACGGTTGGTTGACGGAATAAACTACGAAGGCATAACCCAGGGACGCCCTTGGTGAAACGCTTTTCCCGAGGGAAATGCCGTTTGCGACAGTCAGTATATGCAATTTGTCTTTGTATTCACCTTCATTGATGTAAGTCAGACTGTAAATGGGATTTATCGTGTAAGTAGGACTTAATGCAAAAAATACTCCTGTCCCGTCGTCGGGATTGGCAAAGAATTCTAATTTTGGTGTGACTTTATATTTGTCGTATTCTGCTTCGATTTCAAATCTTAAGGAATGCGAGATTTTAAGTGGCGATTGTAAGGCCAATCTGGGTTGAAAGTTGGCACGGATTCGGCCTAATTTTTTAACCAGTCCGACAGATGCTCCGTAATTTTTTTGTCTGGGGCTATTGACGGTTGCTTTTTGCAGCTCACTTTTTTCTTGAGTTTCATCGTAAGAAGTAAACTTTAACTGCCAATATTCTTCGACGTTGGGTAAATGCAGATTTAAATTAATACTAGTAGAATTGGCGGTGTCTCTGCCTTGATTTACGTAAGTCGAGTTATCGATTAAAATAGTCGTATTGTTTTTTTTCGTTGTTAATTTCGTGCCGGCCAAAAAGATGTCAATTTTTTCCGCGACAAAATCCAGCCACTTGGCCACCAGTTTATTGTTTTCGATCATATTTTTTTCAAAACCTTGGGGTTTTTCTTCCACCGCTGCGTGCACGCTGATTGCCGCGAAAATGATTAAGATTTTGATTGAATTTTCTTTGCTTAAGAATCTAATGTTTCACCTATGTTTGTTTTTTTGCTTAGCTTATTCATACTCGAATCAAAATCTTTTGCCTATACCGCAAAAGAAGGCAATGTAAGTGCTACAATAGGACCCTTTTATTCACGCACTAATTATGAAGGCTCGGGGACTCACCCGCCGTCTCCGATTCTGGGCGGAATGGGTCTTATCGCAAACGGCGACACCAGTGATCATGGTGCTTTGGAAATTGCAATTTTTTACATGAGCAAAGTTTACTTTCGCGAGCAAACTGGGGATTATTTGTCTGAACGCACACAACTTTTGCATATCACCATGGGTTACCGCCGGTATATCACCGAAAGGTTTTCGGCTTCCCTTGCTTTTTTTTCGGCCTATCCTATGGGGGACCGCAAAATTGTGGAAAGCTCGATTGCGCCAGGACATGAACTGAACACTTCCGTTGCTGACAATGTAAAATATGGATTTGACCTGTCGCTGCAGGAAGAACTTTGGCAAAGTGGCCGATATTCTGTGATCCTGGACGCGCGCTATTCGCTTTCGACAACTAGCAAAACCAATGAACAGGGCGACCATTTTGGTGCTTTGATTGGCGTAAAATACTTTATTCAAGAAAAACAAATCCAAACCCGTCCTTCGACTTCGATCCCCCAACCAGAACCCTAAAAAAGTGCGCTGCACATTGGATTTTCTAGTGCCTGGATCGAACCCGAATCTTGTTTTTTTCCTTTATAAATTTTAATAATCCTTTGAGTAAAACGCGTGATGGGTTTACCGAGGTATTCTGAAATGGGTTCGCCAACGAATCTTCCGACAGCTTGATCATAAATGCTTGTGTATTTACTGATTCCATCGATGAGCTTAGGCCATTTTGTGGTGGCTAATCCCCACGCTGCCATTGCGAGCATAGGAATATACCAAGCAGAAAATCTGACATCCATCCCAGCAATTTTTCCGCTGAATAAATCGTGGGCAGGAAATGCCACCGACATTAGATAAGCCGGCAACATTAAAGTAGAATACCCCATATCAACAGACGATTGCAGTGCGCGAGTTTCGGCGTCAGGCATTTTTGTAGCGTTGCGATTTTCTCGCCAATTGAGCAATCCCTTGGACGTTGATAATCGCCACATAATTTGAAAAGTCGCAGTTGGCAGTTGATGTGTCAGAAATTTTAATATTCCAGGACCACCCAAAATATCAATCCCTGGCATTGAATGCCGAGCCCATTCATTCGCTCCAAACATCATCCAAGTCATCGCAACAGTAAAAGACACTTGCCGAAAAAATCCTTCAGGAAAATATTTTGTTGTCCTGGTCATCCAATTATTAATGCTGGTTCCAAAAACTCCGGTGGCCATACTTAAGACAGCATTGGCAACCGAAACTGGAAATAAAATTTCTAATGGCTGTCCAAATTTCCACATTACTGCTGCAGCAACCGTTCCATTTACCACCACTTTGGACAAGGCTATGACAGCTTGTCGACCAGTGGGTGTTTGTCCATCTTGTCTCATACCAAGATTCCAAATTAAACGATACCACATGCTTTTCAAAATTTTTCCTGGATTAGCGAAAAATGTTTCAAAAAAAATCGCTGGCCCAGAAATATGTTCGACTTTTTTTTGATCAGAAATTTCTCGTCGCGCCAATTCATATTTTAAAAGATCTTGCAATGCAGTTAGCTTTTTCCCCATCAACGGGCTGCCCACCATCAACAATGGATATTGTAAAATTTCTTTCGAAGCTGTGCGAAGCGCATTTTGAACATCCGAAGGCTTAGCACTGGATAGTTTTTTAAGTCCATTGGGCAGTTGCACGAATAAACCTGTTACTTCATCCATAAATGAAATAAATCTTTTAATTTCACCCAATTCCATACCATGCATGCCAGCGTCTGCTAAAACTTCACGTGTTTCTGCAACTGGATCTAGAATTGAGGTTGATACTTGGTCTGTCACTTCGGCGTCGACGGCAGTTCTAGTTGTTAATATTTCTTTTTGTGCAGGCATGGGCAGGCCGACCAAAAAAAGCATATCTTTGTTAGGATCCATGGGCGTATTTTCCGCTGCTAATTTCATCTGCAAAGGATTGAAAGAATTGGTTAAACGTTCTCCGAAAGTGGTCGAGGCTCCGGGCTCCCGAGCTCCTTTTACAAGAAATAGTCCTGGTGCTGTTTGCATCGCTCTGATTGCGACAACTTCGCCGATTCTGTTTTCATTTTTCCCAGATTGAGCAAAACAAAACTGAACCGACAAAAGAATCGCCAAAGCAATTCGACTTCCCCTCATGAACTTCCCCCCAAAGGAATTTGATTTGGAAAGAGTCTTTCAGTTGACCAATATTGATGTCAGTAAAAAAAGCAGCGCAATGAGAAAAATTTTACTGTGTTTTACGAATATATAGGTTCAGAAACTTCAGCCCAGCAGGTGCGCCTTCTTTGTGGTAGTCGTTTTCCTGGACGCCAGAAATCTCTTCAATAACCTCCAAACCACCAATCTGCGAAATGATCGACCTTAAAGTCTGTTCATCTATACGCGAGAAATAGCGCCCATCCTCTAAAATTTCCGCCACATTAGCTTTCCCTAACCCCACAATTAAACTTGCTGCGATCACTCCGCCCAGCTTAAGTGCATCGCGTATTTTGGTAAAGACCAAGGGTAAATCTGCAATTGGAATGTGCATTAAGACTGTATTGATAAAAACACCGTCGAATGCATTTTTAAAATCAATCTCTTGGGCGCTAAGGTTCAGCACCTCTTGTTGAATTTTTAGTGCTGCAATATCTGCCAATTTTTTCGATGGTTCGGTTGCTGTGACCAAATATCCAAGTGCTTTGAAATAGGAGGCATCGCGACCTGAACCACTTCCAATTTCCAAAATTTTATCACCATCTTTCAATTGGGATAAAAATTTTTGAATCATTTTTAATAAAAGGTCTGAAGTTCGGGCAGTATCTTGATCGTATTTAACTGCGTTCTGATCGTAATATCCTACTGTCGTCACAAAGGCGCCGGGATTTTTAAAATAAAGCTGATCACAAGAATTCGCGACCGATTTTTCTGAAACCATCTGCAGCAATAAAAAAAATATTTTTTTCACAAATTCTCGCTTTCTGATTCTTCATAAAGACCTTTAACTTTACCGAATAAATTTTCAGCACTGGCTGATTTAGCCTCGACCGGAGCGCCGATGCGAACTTCTAGTCGTGACCAGCAGCGTTTGGGCATTTTAAAAATGGCTCGCCCACCTTCGCGGCTGAAGAAACTTCCCCACAATCCGTAAAGCGCCATGGGGACAACGGGAACTGGTGTTCGTTCCAAGATTTTTTCAATGCCTGGTTTAAAAACATTCATTGCGCCATCTTTGGTGATTCTGCCTTCGGGGAAAATACAAACCAATTCACCGTTGGAAAGTTCTTCAGCAGCCTTGTCGAAGGCTGCTTTCAATAGTTCAGGATTTTCTTTGTATCCGGCAATGGGAATGACTTTTCCGCGAATCATCAATCTTTTGATTAAAAATCCTCGGAAATAACTGTGGTCCATAATAAATCGAATGGGTCTTTTTACAGCCGCAGACAAAATCATCCAGTCTACGAAACTAATGTGATTGCAAACCAGAACGGCGCCTCCACTTTCGGGAATATTTTTTTCACCAACGACTTTCAATCGATACATGATGTTGGTGATGATCCAAATAATAAATCGCAATAAAAATTCCGGCAGCAATAAATAAATATAAATGGCAACGGCTGCATTTAGAAGTGCCAGCACCAGGAACATTTTGGGAATGGACACTCCGAAATGCATCATCGCCAGAATTAATAAAGACGAAATCACCATAAAAAAAGCATTTAAAATATTGTTTCCCGCAATAATGCGGGAACGAAAGGCAGGATCGGATCGTTCTTGAATCAAAGTATACAAGGGCACGATGAAAAATCCACTGAAGACAGACAACAAAAGCAAATCCACTAAGATATGAATTCCTGATGAGTGAGCCAGAAATTCCCAAACATTAGCCGTATTCATTCGCGGACTTCCGATAAAAAATAAATCTGCTGTGAAAAGACTAATGCCAATTGAGCCCAGTGGAACAAGACCAAGTTCTAGACGTTGACGAGAAAATTTTTCGCACAACATCGAGCCAATTCCAATCCCCACAGAAAAAGTCGCCAGGAAAAGCGTCACAACCGTTTCATCGGTGTGCAAAACATCTTTGCAATACGGGGGAAACAACGACAAAACGGCGGCTCCGAAAAACCAGAACCAAGAAATTCCTAAAACAGATAAATAAACGGTGCGATTTTTTTTAGTCAGCTGATAAATTTTCCAAGTGGGCGGAATGGGATTCCACTCGACTTGGATATCGGGGCCAGATGGTGGCGCCTTGGGAATGGAAAGACTTGCTACCCAACCAATCACTGCACACAACAACAGACCAACGCTGACAATGGCTGGACCGGAATCACCTAATGAAATGGAAACTCCACCGGCGATGGTTCCCAATAATATTGCCAGAAAAGTTCCTGCTTCGATCAAGGCATTGCCGCCGACCAACTCTGCCGAAGAAAGATGCTGCGGCAGAATGCTGTATTTAATGGGCCCAAAGAAAGTCGAGTGCAGTCCCATCAAAAATAAAACGATAAATAATAAAACATAGTGACCGGTTAAAAAACCAATGCTGGCCAAAAGCATAATGCCAATTTCAACCAGTTTAATAATGTGAATGATTTTAGTTTTATCGTATTTGTCAGCCAGCTGACCGGCCGTGGCTGAAAAAAGAAAAAACGGCAGAATAAAAATTCCACCGGCAACCGGGACCATTTCGTTGGCGGGAATGCCAAAAATTTGCGTGGCCTTAAAGGTGATTAAAATCACCAAAGCATTTTTAAGAAAATTATCGTTGAACGCTCCGAAAAATTGGGTCCAGAATAAGGGGCAAAAACGTCTGACTTTTAAAAGCTGTAACTGACTCAAACCGCGCCCCCTTATGAAAACAGCATTCTTACCCATGTAAACGCAATTTCACAATGACAAGCTGAGTCCTAGTTGACAGATGTTTCACAATCTTGCACTTATCTGTTGGGGGGATTCGAAATGAAAAAATTCAGTTTAATAGGCTTACTAACAACTCTTATGTTTCTGTCGGTCGCACATGCAGAAGTATTAGTTCCTGATATTTATCTGCAATGGAAATCGGATAATTTAGCAGTCAGACCACGATCTATTTCCAGCCGAAACTTAAACGCAGTGGGAAGTTTTGATGTTTATTATGGTGGTTATTTAACCCGTCAGCCTGGAAAAATTGTTGCAGTGATGCTTTTAAATGGGAAAGAAATTGGCCGTGCGCCGGTTTTATTTGATCGCGGCGAATTCTTGGCCAGTATTTATTTTAATCCTGTATTGAAAATTCAAGGTCAGCTGGAATTTTATTTTAAAAGTGAAACTTCTGGAACTTACGACAGCAATTTGGGAAAAAATTATACTTATCAGATCGATTAAACATGAATGAGATTAAAAACCCGAACTGGGTGGCCATTTTCCGCATTGAAAAAAACGGACGCGGTGGAAAAACCGTGACCGTCATTGATCAACTGCCCAAGCAGGAAGTTTTTCTACGCGATCTTTGTAAAGAATTAAAATCAAAATGTGGCTCGGGCGGAACTTACTCGACCGCTGGCCGCGAAGGTGTCATCGAAATCCAAGGCGATCAGCGCGTGGCCATTAAGGCTATTTTTGATAAAAAGGCTTACCGATACAAAGGATAAGTTTAGTGAACCATCTTAGTTTTCATTAAGAACGTTCCCGTGGATTTACAAATCGTGCCGTTGGCATCCGAAGAACAAGTTGGCGAATTGCAATCCATTGATACAACAGGATTTTCTTTATCGGCAGACTTTTCTTGTTTCCATTCCTTGCAAGCTGTCTTCCAACTGGCCTTGGCATCTTTTTTCAGAAGTTCAGTTTCGCCTTCGATATCGGAAGTTCCATTGACCAATTCATAAATTTTATCGGGCGTTTTATCTTTGCCCTTTTTAATGGAAATTGTGGTGTCTTCGTCGGTTTTGATATCTTTTAAAGTTGCTGTTTGCGAATGTGCGATTTGGGCTGTGAAGAAAAAAATTACTGCTATGAATTTCATTAGGATCTCCTAATTAATTCTTGCACTAATTAATTGCACCAGCCAAGTCGTTTTACGTAAGGATTGATTTGATTCATATTGAACGATGCGCGCTGGCCTTTACTGTTTGCTCTGCCCACCCGAGCGTTGCATGGATCATCTGAAAACGAACGCCGGATTGGTCCCCAATAGGATTTACAGTTAAATGCAGCTTTATGATAAGGAAGTGCCGAGCCCAAAGTATCCACGGCGCAGTCAATTTGCCCTTGAGCGCTGCTGATATTTCCACAGCGTAGACCCGCGCGATTCCTACGACGCAATCCTGGATCTTTTTCGGCGGAAAACATTCCGTAATCCACAGAAGGATTAATTTTTAAACCTTTTTTACTTTTCATTGCATGATTTTCATTTTCATTGCAGCCGCTTTCTTCATTTGCCAGTCCACCAAACATAGCTAAATAAGTAAGATCTTTTTGAGTATCATTTAATTTTAAATATTTTGGACACAGACGTCCCATTGGATAGGATTTTAAATATCCAGCAAACCTACTGGCATTTAAGGATTTTAGTAAGTACGCTCCGAACGCACCAATCTGCCCGGTTCTTGGATCGTAAAAACGATTGCATCTACCAGCATAACTGCGCGCTTGTCCACGAGCGTCTCGACCCAAGCTCATTTGTTCTCGAAAGGGAATTTCTCGAGGGTAACTGGAAATGTTTTCATTTTTCTTAGTGCCCATTAAGTTAACATAGACATCAGAGCCAGCAGGAAATTTCTTCTGAACTTCGCGATCAATTTGCGCTTGCGAGAAATTTTGATAAGAAGGCACTGGAATATTCACTTCGTAAAGTTCATCGGACTGTGCAAAAGATTTATTTGCAGAGCTTACAAGGGCGAATAGAATAATTATGTTCCAGACCTGTTTTTTCATACCTAATATACTAGAGCAATTCCAGAACCAACCGGCAGCAAATAGGATCAATCTGGCACAGTGATTTCCAAGCCAAGGACACAAATTGCGGATAAGTGTATAAACCTTAGACAGTTTAGTGGTTTAAAGCCAACTTCACTAGAATTATTAAAATCTTTGTAGTCTGATAGGCTCCATGAAACCAAAGCGTCCAAGAAATCTTTATTTAATTTTAATGTTGGGTTCTTTGACCGCGTTAAGTCCTTTTTCCATTGATATGTATTTGCCTGCATTTCAAATAATTGCTGCCGATTTTTCGGTGCAGGTTTCGGATGTTTCGCTTTCTTTATCGAGCTATTTTATTGGACTTGCCTTTGGGCAATTGATTTACGGGCCATTGCTGGATCGTTTTGGCCGACGACCTCCTTTGTTTGTGGGTTTGATTATTTATATTTTCGCAAGCCTTTGTTGCATGTTTTCACCCAGCTTGTCGTCCTTGATTTTCTTTCGCTTGATTCAGGCCTTGGGTGGCTGTGTTGCACAGGTTGCAGCAATCGCAATGGTCAGGGATTTTTTCGAAGGAAAAGAATCTGCGAAAATATTTTCGCTGTTGATTTTAATTTTGGGAGCATCCCCCTTGCTTGCACCAACCAGCGGCGCTTATCTGGCCGCAAACTTCGGTTGGCATTCTGTGTTTTTGATGCTGACTGTATTGGGGCTTTTACTTTTGGCAGTGTCTTATTACTTTCTGCCCGAAGGCCACCAGCCGGATCCTACTCAGTCTTTGCGAATCGTCCCGATTTTTAGAAATTATTTTTCAATTCTCGTGCATCCGCAATTTTATACTTATACCTTGGCCGGGGCTTTGGCCTTTTCAGGATTGTTTGTTTACTTGGCCAGTTCGCCAATTATCTTTCTAGAAATTTTCCATATCCAACCCGAAACCTACGGCTGGATATTTGGAATTTTAGCCACAGGATTTATTTCTTCCAGCCAGTTTAACATTTTACTGATGAAAAAATTCACCAGCGAGCAAATCTTACTGCGCGGAATTTTGTGTTTAACGGCGATCGGTTTTTGTTTCGCACTGGGAACAATGAATGGAATATTCGGTTTAGTCGGAACCATCCTAATGCTATTTATGTATTTATCCAGCGCCGGAATGGTTCATCCCAATGCCTCATCCCTAGCACTGCTGCCATTTTCAAAAAACGCAGGCAGCGCCTCAGCATTAATGGGTGCAATTCAAATGGGAATCGGAGCTCTTGTAACTATCGGAGTCGGCCTACTGAATGCAAAAGCAATGTTGCCCTTCACTTTAATCTTCGCAAGCACAGGCTTGATCGCGATGTTAGTTCTGGTGTTCGGCAAACAAAAAATATTATCTCATAACTCATCGGTCGCGACCTTAGAATAGTTATTTTCTTTTCTTAATGTTATGGCCTGGATCATTTGAAAAATCCCGATGTGACTATTGCTATTATTTAATTTTACAGCTTATTTTAACTGGAACTTTTCCTGTAGCCTCGTGTGAACCTTGCACTTCATAAATTCGCCCGTCTGGATTCAATTTTAAGAAAATGGATCGAACCAAAGGGCGAAGAGAATTATCAAAAAATCGTAGCTCATTATCGACAAACTCATATTCATTGTGTTCTCGCGCAGATGGAAAAGCACTTCCGCCTTGCTTAAACATAAATGGAGTACGAATTGTCAGACTAATTGCTGAATCTGTCCCTTGTAAACGGATCCTTAGGGTTTTGAATTCTTGATTTATAAAATCCTCAATATGCAAACTGCAATCTTTTCCATTTGTAGTTGTGCCTTTAATAAATAATTCCCCGAAAGATTCTGCGACAGAACTATAATTCGAGTATTTAAGATTTCTTTCCAACCAAGAATTGACCAAATCGCCATTGGCATAGGCTGCGGATTGCAGCACAATCAATAGCAATGTTAAATAGATCTTTTTCATAAACAGACTCTTTGCAGAACAAGTGCCAGTCTAAACCTGCTTTACGAGGACTTAATCTTTGGAATCAGAGAAAAAATCAAAAAAGGCAGACAAGTGACCATTAGTTCGCCAATGGTGGAAATTCACGGCCTGTAGAAAAACAAACCCATCACTACGCGAAGAAGTGCAGGAGCGGCGAGGCAGTGCAAAAGCAATGCGACCCTTCAATCTAACTTTTGCAAGCACAGGCTTGATCGCAATGTTAGTGTTAGTGCTGGTGTTGGGCAAACAAAAGATTTCAACTATTAAGTCTTAAAAAACAGCTCTTACTGAACGCGTTGTCTACAGGTTTCTACTGCAATCACGCCAGAAAGTGAGAAGCTTTCTGGCGTGATTGCAAGTGCCGAGAGAAGTCTTGTCAAAGTTTTGGTGCCTTTATAATCAGAACGGCAAATTGCATTTACAAACCCGCTAATATGAACCTCGCCGAGATTACGCAATAGACTGTAGAGTGTTTGAACTTCGTTATAATCTATAATGAGTTGGTAAGTGATAAATCTGTTATTCAATAAAAGTATCAAAATGTCAGGAAGATCTTGGAAAAATACACGCTGCACTTTTCTTAATTCAAGCAGGCAGACAAGCAACTCTTTTTGCTTTTTATTTTTAATTGGAAGTAGCTCGTCTAAATCATGATAGTTCATAAGTTTGTAATAGGAATCCATAAACCATAAGATATTTTCTTCCCCATATTGCTTTCGCAAATTTTGTAAAGCCACTATCAGGGAAGATGAAAAGTTCGTAAAAGCAGATTTTTTTTGTGCCTCTAAATCGTCTACGGGCGTAAGTTCAGCCAAATACAGGGACTGGATTCTTTTATAATCTGCACCCAGTCGTTTTTCAAAATAGTACCTATCATCAAGAGCGTAATCGCGAAATGGAAAATTAAATTCCAAATTATATAGCACTTTTACTTTATTCTGCAGTTTATCAAAAGTCGCAATTTTTAAAAATTGAAGTTCAGAATCAAGAGATCTATATTTTTTCCCCACCTCAAGAGCAGCTCGCAAATCCTTTAACACTTCACATTCTTCGGTGGAATGATTGGGCAATCCATCATTGTCTTTTGAAAACTTATTTTTGGGGGACGATTTAATATGGTCGGCTGGATAAAGATTTTCGGACTGCATATCCAGTTGTGAAGTGTCTTTCAAGTCCCCCTTCAGAACCATTTCGTTTAGATAAATCCGCGGCACCTGGTAAATTAAAATCCCACCGGTCTGACAAAGAGAAGAATTGGTTTCACTTCTGACAGACAGAGCTTCAGGACTTTGAACTAAATAAATCGATGTTGGCCCGCTTGCTTCATTCATAGAAATTTTCCAGCTTTGATCTTTCAAATCGGGGGTTTCAATTTTTTCTGAAGTAATTTTCTCAATGCCTTTAATTTTGCGCAACCCATCTTCGATTTCCTGAATCGAAGTTTCCGAGTTCCAGCGCAAATCGGCAAAAGCTCCGAGAATCATCAATGACTGACCTGGAACTGGCGCGCCACGCAAGCTCACACTACAGAAGGCATCAAATAATTTTTTTGAAACCCCAGCATACGCGCGAAACTTTCGAACAGCAAAATCATGATAGGCAATTCGACCAAAAAAATCAGCCCGCTGCGCCTCTAGCCGAGTCTCATCAAAAATTTCGGAAAGCACAAATTCCGGAACAGAAGCAGATCCCAGTTCTGCTCGCCCATGGGACACATAAAAATAAAAAGCAAAGCCACCAGCAAAAGATAAACAAATTAAAACAACAAGAAAAACCTTCTTCATACTAAAAATAATTTTAAAGCCAACAACCCCAAATGAACTAGGAAAATTAATGACCGATCCAGAAAAATAATAGAAAATCAAACAAACCAAAGTTAGTTCGGCGCCGAACTAACCCGAGCACCCAGCGCAACAGGTTCGAGCCCTGTAGATCGCACCATTTTTTTTCTTCTGTTTTAATTAATATTTTATATAAATCAGTCAGCGGCTGTCCTACTTTTGAAACCTCCGCGGGGGCTGGACGCCCCCCCGACAGCCCGAGGAAAATCAAACCCACCACAAAGAGAAAAAGTGCAGGAGCGGCGAGGCAAGGAGGCCGTGTTTCAAAAGTAGGACAGCCGCTGACTGATTTTTATAAAATATTAATTAAAACCGAAAAGAAAAATGGTGCGATCTACAGGGCTCGAACCTGTGACACCTTGCATGTCATGCAAGTACTCTACCAACTGAGCTAAGATCGCCGAAGTGATCAAAATATTTTAAATCTTGTGAAGCATCAAGCACTATTCCTTGATCCTGTTCTTGATCCTGCAGCCAGATGCTTTTCCATTGCGAAAAAACGCTTTCTGGCAAATTGGACTTGCCCCAATCCCGCATCGAATCAAAGATCTGCCCAGAAACTCCACAAGCAGAAAAGGCACTAAAGGTCTGCAAATCATTGCAAACATTGAGCGCCAATCCATGCGAACTGATTCCTTCGCGAACTCGAATCCCCACTGATGCAATTTTTCCTCGAACCGTAAAGACGCCTTTTACCTTGGGCGGCACAAAAGCCAAAATATTTTCGGATCGCAAATATTCTGATGTGACGCCTAATAAAAAATCCACATAATAACGGACTCCCCATTCGCGAGCCCGCAAATTTAAGATAGGGTAAATCACCAGCTGTCCCGGGTTGTGGAAAGTGGCGGCACCACCTCGGTCTGTGCGCACAACAGGAATGTCAGAAAAATTATTTTGCAAATCAAATAAACTTTCGTCAGTGGAAGACCTGCCGACCGTAATCACCGACGGATGCGAACATCCCAAGATAAATTCAATTCCGGTTTTTTGGGTGATTTCAAAACAGCGAGCTTGTATTTCGAGTGCTCGCCAATACTCCGTTTCGCCCAGCCAAATCCATTTCATTCCAAATGGCATATCCTAATTTTTTCAAAAAATCATGTGCCCGGCAGTCAGAATGACTCAATACATTTCGATGCGATCGTTTTCCTTAAACCCCGCCCCGGAATGCATAATAGCCATCGCGCCATCCAAACCGAAATAGGAAACGACTTCTAGTGTTCCCTTCAGTTGTCCTTGTGAACGCCCCATCAATGCCCCAGTTTCAGCGTCGAAAATATCTTCCCCGTCTTTGAAGACCTTCAGCAAATCACCCGGTTTTAAGCCAGTTTTTTGCCCAACATTAATATAATAACGATCGCCCTTGATGGCGGCAATTCGTCCTTCCCATTGGATTTTCTGTAAAAGTTGCGCCAAAGAAGGTGAAAAATCGTTCAGGGCATCGGAAAATAATTTTTCAATTTTTTCTGGGTTGTCATTCAACCATTTTGCAAAAGAAGTTTTCTCGGCAAAGCGCACATCGTTTTCTTCCACTTCGAAATCCTTAATACGGTCAAAGATTTCCGTCTGACCCTTAGTTCCGAAAACCTTTAAATGAACTTTCCCGGAAAATTTTGTGGATAATTTTTTTATAATTCCCACTGGTTCTGTGCTGCGTTTGACTTTGAATTCAGTGATTTTAATTTCAATCCAACCATTTAAACCCAAATCCCGAACCTGTTTTAAAAACTTCGTGGATTTGCGGTCCTCACCAGCCAATTTTTCTTCGTCAAAGGGAATAAAAATACCTTTTTTGATTACATCTTTGATGAAATCTGCGCGGATATTTTTTAAAGATTCAGGATTTATTTCAACGGCATCTGATGCAATCGGCATCACCCACATTCGCTTTTTGGGCATATCCGGTTGCCCAGGACCTTGCTCTGGCAATAAGTTTTGTTCTGCATATTTTTGCGATCGGCTGTCCCGCGTAGTTTCCAAACCAACACAACCTGCGAAAGCCAATGCGAAAATAATCCCAATTATCTTTTTCATTTACGATCCCCTTTTAGCTCAATTTCGTTCGAACCCACAGAACTCGCACGAAATTTCTGTTCGCCATTGGACAATTTTGACAGCTGCGCAACTAATTCTTCTTGCCCAAGACTGGATTCAATTTCCCATTGCAGTAAATCGGGGCGCATCACCCGTTCAAAAATCACCCGAATGTTGGGAACCGAGTTTTTAATTTTGGCTTTCATCACTTCGGAAAATTGAATGTCCCAAGTGCTTTTCCACGACAGCAAAATAACTTTTTGGTGCAAAGTTCCCTTTTGCCAGCCATCCAAAGTTTGCGCGACTAAATCTGTGATCACTGAATCGCTCCACTCGCTCCATTTGCGCGCAATCATTCCGGGAAATTGTTGGCCAATTTCAAATTTACGCCGAACCTCTGCTAAAACTTTTCCGTTTTCCACTGCTAAAACTTGAACTTTAAAATCAGCCGTTGTTCCGTTTCCGTCAGTTTTGTAATTGATGGTAGCAGGTATTACCAAGGTGGTCCCAAAGTTGGAAACAATGGATCTTAAATCACCCAATTGAGTGCGATCCGATAAACCGATATTTAAACTGCGTTGAAAGCGCGCGCTCCACGGGCTTAAAGAATAAAATCCCGATTTGAAAAAACTTTTCTGTAAACTTTCTTCGAAATTTTTTTGATATTCCAGAAGTTGAGCAGGTTTATCTAAGGGGGAATTTCGCCACCAAAAACTAGATTGCCCTGAATTTAGATCATTGATGACAATCATTGGTAAAATGGTCGGCGCCGACGAATTTTCCCCATAGATTCCCGCTGATTTCAAAAGATCGCGCAGCGTATCCACCGATATTTTCACCTGCGCGCGCAGGGAAAACCCCTCGGTCGTTGTGACAATTTCATCTGTTTTCAAATAGGCGATTATTTTCTGCGATTGTGGATAGATTTTTTTCTGCAAAATACTTTGTGATTGCGATACTTTTTCTGCACCCAAAAGTTGAATCGTCATTTGTTCCGCTGCCTGAACCGAAATCAGATCGATCAAATCCCTGCGTACATCACTCATATTCGGTGGTTGATCTGGTTTTGCGGGATTTATTTTTCGCGGCAAATTGGCCTGAACGACCATTTCTTCACTGACATCGGCCCAAACATTTCCCGCCGTTAACAATAGAAATATTATGTTGTGCAAAAAAAACTTGATCAAATTAATCCTCCGAAATGAATGCTGTCGTTAAATCCGGTCAGTTCGCGAATTTCGCCCAGAAAATGACTCGACATTTTTATTTTTAATTGTTCTGTGGTTTCTAAAATCACTCGGCGGTCCAAATCGGGCATGGTCATTTCCAAAAATAATTCGGTTTGACCCGGGTGATCGGCAATGATTTTTTTGACCTTCGTCATATTTTCATCCTTCAGATGATCTAATTTGAGCACAGCTTTCTTCGTCTGTAAAAGAAGTTGATCCAGCAGCATGACCTGATCGACCAAAACTTTCATCCCGCCTTCTTCCACCGATAGATTTCCGGCCAGAAAAACGGGCTGTTCCGCAGCGACCAAGCTGCCAAATTTCAAATAAGGCTCGGGAAATAAAATAAGTTCAATCGATCCGGTTAAATCTTCCAACCGTGCAAAAGCCATACGTGTGCCTTTTTTCGTGATCACTTCTTTTAAGCCTTGAATCATGCCCCCCAAGGAAACTCGTTTTTTATTTTCCATAGGATCTGGTTTAAGATCCGCAATTTTTTTGCAATTCCATAGTTCAAATAAATGGTCGACACCCTTCATGGGATGATCGGAAAGATAAAATCCCAAAACTTCTTTTTCATTGGACAAGGATTGGGTCTGAGTCCACTTCGGGGCTTCCGGCAATTGAAAATCTTTCGATTTTTCGGATGTTTCCATTTCAAAAAACGAGGACTGACCAAGGTCGCGATCCTGCTGTGTTTGTGAAGCTAAATCCACCAACTGCTGATAACCACTCATTAACTGCGCACGGTGAAACCCGAATCCATCCAAAGCCCCTGCTTTGATCATGGATTCGATGACTTTTTTATTTATTTTTTTCAATTCCACCGATTCAAAAAAATCCTGCAAGGAAGAAAATTTTTGTTCGGGTTTTTTCATACGTGCTTCGGTAATGGCCTGCACCGCATTGTCGCCCACGCCCTTGATGGCAGTCAGTGCAAAAAAGATTTCATTTCCGGCACAGGCAAATAAAACATCCGAGTGATTAATATGCGGAGGATTGACTTTGATTCCGTGTTTTTGCGCGTCTTTGATATACCGAACGACATTGTCTGTATTGCTGATTTCCGTCGACAATAATGCCGCAAAAAATTCAATCGTGTGATTGCGTTTCAGCCACGCCGTTTGTGCTGCAATCACGCAATAAGCCGCTGCATGCGATTTGTTAAAACCATAATCGGCAAAACGATACATTAAATCGAAAACTTCTTCGGATTTCTTTTTATCAAAACCTTTTTTATCGGCCCCGGATAAAAATCTTTCCCGATGTTGATCCATTTCTTGTTTAATTTTTTTACCCATCGCACGGCGAAGCATGTCGGCTTCACCCAGACTATAACCCGCAATGATCGAGGCAATCCCCATAACCTGTTCTTGGTAAACAATAATTCCGTAGGTTTCTTCAAGAATTTCTTTCAGTTCGGGAAAATGATATTCAATGACTTCGATGCCCTGTTTGCGCTTGGCAAAATCGGGAATCATGGCCATGGGTCCTGGTCGGTAAAGTGCGTTGATTGCCGTAATATCGGCAAAAGATTGCGGTTTAATCATCCGAATCGCTTGGGTAATGCCTTCGCCTTCAAACTGGAAAATACCTAAAGTATCACCTGAAGACATGATTTCGTAAATCCCAGGATCTTTTAAAGAAATTTCCTGCGGAGTAATTTTCAATCCCTTATTTTTTTCAATCAAATTCAAAGCATTTTGAATCTGAGTCAAAGTTTTCAAACCCAGAAAATCAAACTTGATCAGGCCTAATTTTTCCGAATGCTTCATATCGTATTGCACGACGTTTTCGCCGGCAGCGCCCTTCCACATCGGTGCATGCTCGGTCAAATCCCCGTCTGCGATGATCACACCGGCTGCGTGAATCCCCGCATTGCGGACCATGCCTTCGACTCGCAAAGCTAAATCAATGCAAGTTCCCACTTGAGGATCATCTTCCATTAATTCTTTTAGTCTGGGTTCTTGTTCAATTGCATCGCTGATCGTGATTCCTAGTTTTTCTGGAACTAATTTCGTGATCACATCACTTTCGGCAAAAGTCATTCCCAGAACTCGGCCCACATCTTTGATGGCAGCGCGAGTTTGCAATCGACCATAGGTGATGATCTGCGAAACTGATTTCGCCCCGTATTTTTTTGTGACGTATTGAATGACTTCGTCGCGGCGTTCTTGGCAAAAATCGATATCAAAGTCGGGCATGGAAATACGTTCTGGATTTAAAAATCGCTCGAACAAAAGTTTCCAAGGTATCGGATCCAGATCGGTAATCCGCAAACTGTAGGCCACCAGCGAACCCGCACCCGATCCCCGACCCGGCCCCACTGGAATGCTTTGTTCTTTGGCCCAATTGATAAAATCTTGCACGATCAAAAAATATCCGTTGAAACCCATGCGATCGATCACATCGATTTCATAATCCAATCGGTCAAAATAAATTTGTTTGTCTTCGATGATTTCATTGCGGCGTTCGGCTTCTTGAAACCGAACTTCTAGTCCCTGCAAACTGCGATTGCGAATTTCTTCTTTTAAACTAACCGTTGTTGGAAAAGTCGGCAGATGATAAATCGGTCTGCCTTGCGCATCTTTCAGATGAAATTTTATGTTACACACCTCGGAAATTTTTAAACTATTCTCGATGGCCTCGGGCAAATCCGAAAAAATCTTTTTCATTTCTTCGGGGCCTTTTAAATACATTTCGCTGCTGCCTAATTTGGGCCGCATTTCATCGGATAAAGTTCGGTTGTTGCCGATGCAGGACAACACATCTTGGGTGGTTTGATCTTCCGGTCGCAAATAGTGCACATCGTTGGCGGCGACTATGGGTAAATTTAATTTTTTAGCACAGGCAAGAATTTTACTTTCTTGCGAATCCTGCAGCGGCAGTTCTGCGCGGACAACTTCCACATACAATCGTTCTGGGAAAATATTTTTTAAGACTTCCAATCGCGCTGTGGCTGCTTCGACGCCATCTTTTTCCAACAAACTGTAAATTTGTCCGCGCAACCCGCCAGTTAAACAAATTAGATCGGCACCGTAAAGTTTAAGAACCTCGTCGTCGATGCGGGGTTTCCAATAGAAACCTTCTTGAAATCCAATCGAAGAAATTTTGCATAAATTTTTATAGCCCTGCAGTGATGTTGCCAATAACACCAAACGAGTTGGGCCCAGCGAGGCTTCGCGTTCATTCTTTTTTTCAAAACGCGATTCGGGCTGAACATATACCTCCAGACCGATAATGGGTTTGATCCCTGCATCGACCGCCGCAAAATAAAATTCAATCGCGCCAAACATATTGCCCAGATCCGTTAATGCAACGGCGGGCATTCCCAATTGTTGTGCGCGTTTAACTAATAATTTAACTCTGCAGGCGGCTTCAAGCAGCGAGTATTCGGAATGAACTTGCAGATGGACGAAGGACAAATATTACTCCCATTCAATCGTTGCCGGCGGTTTACTAGTGATATCATAAACCACCCGATTGATGCCACGAACTTGATTCGTGATGCGACTGGAAACTTCGCGTAAATCTTGAGTTTGAAACGAAAACCAATCTGCCGTCATGCCGTCTAAACTGGTCACTGCTCGCAGCGCCAAAACTGACTCATAGGTGCGACCATCGCCCATCACACCCACTGTTTGCACGGGCAGCAGCACACAAAAGGCTTGCCAAATTTGATCGTAAAGTTTTTTTTCTCGCAAAAATTGAATCCAAATATGATCGGCTTCTTTTAAAATCTGCAAACGCTGCAAAGTGACTTCACCCAAAATGCGGATCGCCAAACCCGGCCCTGGAAAAGGATGACGGCCCAAAAATTCTTGAGGAATTTTCAGTTCCGCCCCAAGTCTGCGCACTTCATCTTTGAACAGTTCGCGCAGTGGTTCGACCAATTTCATTTTCATTTTTTCTGGCAAGCCGCCGACGTTATGATGAGATTTAATCGTGACACTTTTCCCCTGCGAACTGATGGATTCAATCACATCGGGATAAAGTGTTCCTTGAGCTAAATAGTTATAAGCCACAGATTGTCTTTTCACCGTGGCATCGAAAATTTCAATAAATGTGCGACCAATGGCTTTGCGTTTTTCTTCCGGATCCGATTTACCTTTCAATGCCGCTAGAAATTCATCCGAAGCTTGCACTCCTTCGACATTTAATCCCAGACGTTTGTAAGATTCTAAAACATCCGTGAATTCATTTTTTCTTAATAGTCCTGAATCCACAAAAACGCATTTCACTCGGTCGACGCCCAATGCTTCGGTCAATAACACCGAACAAACTGTGGAATCCACACCGCCGCTAAGGGCCGATAAAACTTTTTCCCCTGCTGGAACTTGGGATTTTAATTTTTCGATTAAATCATCTTTGATTTTTTTCGAAGTCCAATTGGATTCGATTTGACAATATTCTTTGATAAAATATTTTAAACAATCCGTGCCAAATTCGGTGTGACTGACTTCCGGGTGAAACTGAAAAGCTAAAATATTTTTTCCTGAAATTGCGGCTGGATGTTGATCGGTGCTGGCTAAAATTTGAAAACCTTCGGGAACTTTTTCCACGACATCCCCGTGACTCATCCACACATTTTGTTTTTCTGGGATATTGGCAATTTTATTTTTCCACAAGATTTGTTTAAGTCCGTATTCGCGGTGGGTTGCGGTTTTGACGACTCCACCCAAATGCTGACAGATCAATTGCATGCCGTAGCAAATTCCTAACACTGGGGCGATTTCCAAAACTTTTTTAACATCGATATGCGGACTGCCTTCGTCGTAAACCGAATTGGGTCCGCCGCTTAAAATAATTCCCGCAGGATTTCGCTCGGCAATTTCTTGCATTGAAATCGTAAAAGGTAAAATTTCTGAAAAATATCCCAGTTCTCGCAAACGACGCGCAATCAGCATCGTCACTTGCGATCCAAAATCTATGATAACAATTGAGTTTTTCAAGATGCTGTTACTCCAAACGGTAATTGGGCGCTTCTTTGGTAATCATCACATCATGAACGTGAGATTCCCGAAGTCCCTGTGGACTGATTCGAATCCATTTTGCTTTTTTCTGCAATTCTTCAATGCTGGATGCGCCCAAATATCCCATTCCAGCGCGCAATCCGCCGACCAACTGATGGATAATTCCCGATGCACTGCCCTTATACGGAACGCGACCTTCGATGCCTTCGGGAACCAATTTACTTTGATCATCCACATCCATCTGACCATAGCGATCTTTCGATCCTTGCCCCATCGCACTTAAGGAACCCATGCCACGGTAAACTTTGTAAGAACGTCCTTGATACAAAATCATTTCGCCAGGTGCTTCATCCGCACCTGCTAATAAGTTTCCAATCATCACCGAATTTGCACCCAGTGCCAATGCTTTGGTTAGGTCACCGGAATATTTTACCCCGCCGTCGGCAATGATGGTGCGATTTTTTTTCTTAGCAATTTGCGAACATTCTAAGATGGCAGAAATCTGCGGCATACCGACACCGGCAACCACACGGGTCGTGCAGATCGATCCAGGGCCAACGCCCACTTTGACAACATCCGCGCCAGCCTCGATTAAACTTTCGGTGCCTTCTTTGGTCACCACATTTCCAGCGATGATGATGATGTCTTTATATTTTTTGGAAATTTCTTTCACCATCTGCATAACATTTTTGGAATGACCATGGGCTGTGTCGATGCAAATCGCATCGACATGCGAGGC
>JBBQHD010000036.1:0-21158 GCA_038323665.1 Bdellovibrionales bacterium | reverse complement strand
TCTTGTTCAGATGTTAAACCTTTTGGTGTCGCTGTATTTCTTAAGGATTCCGCTAAATGTTCGTAAGCACGTCCATTTAAATACAAGGCCGAAACAATTGGCCCCGCAGCATCATATTTGATCACTTCTTGAATCTCTTTCGACAAACGTGCCAGCACATCTAATTTTTGTTCCAAAGATTTTTTAAGTTTGGCTGGATCATTGGAAAGTCTGGTGGCTTTTAATTGCTGGAATACCAATTCACTTTGCCCCAATTGCGCTTGCGCTGGATATTCAGTGTTTAATTTCGCGCCTGAATTTCTGCGGAAATAACTGATGGTTTTCAAACGCCATTTTTCTGCATCTGCCGACCGTGCTTTTGCCATAATAGTAAATATTTTTCCATGCGCTTCCAACACTTTGTTTGGATCGGTTCCGCCGGACTGAATGTATTCTTGATACAATTCCGAAGCTTGCCGCGACTGACCATGTTTTTCAGTAATCTGCGCGCGGTTCCACAAGGCTTCTGCTTTGTCAGAAGATTTGTTGCTTAGTCTGCCAACTTCCGCAAAAGTTTTCAACGAATCATCACTGCGCCCAACGATTTCAAACAAAGCCGCAGCATTGAACAATAAGTTAATCGACAAAGGATCTTTGGGATTTTCTTCGGCTGCTAATTTATATTGCGTAGCTGCTTCTTCTAACTGATGCGAGCTTTGATACAATTTACCCAAAAGTCTGCGCGATTTTGCTTTGACGGCAGGATCTGCAGATTTATTGGCCAGCACTGCTTTGTGCGCAGTGATCGCCTTAGGATTATTTCCATTTCGTTCATAGTTAATCGCCGCATTGAATAAAGCCGTGGGCACTAAAGTCGAAGTTGGATTTTGCACAGCAAAAGCCTGAAACTGATCAGCACTTTCTGCATAATTTTTTGAAGCTTCTAAATCCTGTGCTTTTTTAAAGTTCGCTTTTTCTAAGACTCCGCGAATATCTGCCCCTGCTTTAGACGAAGCAATCGTTGGATCCGCAAGCAATTCAGAACCAGCTTTTTCTAAACCAACATAATCTTTTCGCAAGTTATATATGTCTAACAATAGGTTGGCCGAATATTCTGCAAACTTTGTTTTGGGATGTTTCTGCAAAATATCTTTGAAAACTTCGGTAGCTTCGTCGAAATAATTGCTTTGATAATACAACCGACCGATGCGGAATTGAATTTCAACTTTTTTCTCGGAACTTGGAAATGCGCCGATATACCAACGCCCGGCTTTGATAAATTTTTCGACGCGCGGATCTAAGGCAGTTTTTTCTAAACGGTTGCCATTTTTAGCCTGTAATTCTTTGTCGCTGGGGACGCTTTTTTCCACTGACAAAATTAAGTTGGTCGCAGCTTTTCCAGCAAATTTGCTTTTCGGAGCATTGTCGACCACCCACTGATATTGCGTCGACGCTTGATCAAACTTATTCATATCATATAAAAGTTCCGCATAATAAAAATGCATATCTGCATTTTGTTCTGAATTGGGAAACTCTTTGATGTAAACTTGGTAACCTTCATTGGCCGATGCTTGCGAATAAGGTGCCCGAGAATTCTGCGCAGTCTGATGCTGTTGCAAAACGTAGTTGCGCAAAGTGGATTCACGTAATTTCTGCGCGTTGCCCACTAATTCTTTGTTGGCCGCATTTGCCTGATACCACTGGCTTTGTGTATCGTAATTGCGAATCAAGCGATACAGTTCTTCATGAAATTTGGGCGAATTTTTTGCAAAATAATAGTTTTGCACAATTTGATATTGGTATTCGAAGGCCTTGGAATAATTTGGATTGCGAGCAATCAACAATTTGAAAGTTTCATCGGAACTTTGCTTCGCACCTTTTGCAAAATAATAATAAGCCAGTTTTTCCAAATAAGGATTGATGTCACCGCCGATTAAATTATCAAAATAAGTATCCGCCCCACCTGAATTTCCAACTGCGGCATAGAATGGAATAATGTCGCGCAAGGCTTCTTCTTCCAGTTTCAATCGGTTGACGACTTTTCCGCCTGCCAACTGATCGCCGGTATCTTTTTTACCCGTGCGAATAATCACTTCTAAATATTGAAGAGCTTCTTTGGCACGACCCAATCTGTATAAACACCAAGCGCCTTTATATAAAGCAAAGGTATGCAAACGATGGCGTTTATCAGACAACAAAGGGCTGTATTTCTGGTAAGCAATTTTCCATTTTTCAGAATCGAAATAGTATTCACCCAAAGCAAAGTTGGCTTCTTGAACAAAAGTGCTTTTCGGAAATTCGCGCACTAATTTTTCATAGTAAATTGTGCCTTTTTTAGCTTCGCCCAATTCAAAGTAGTTAAACCCTAAAAAGAAATAGGCCTGGGCAATACGTTTGTCTTTGGGGAAGTCTTTTAAAAACCATTCATAAAGTTGAATTGCTTTTTTATTATAGTCGCGGGCTTCGACTACATCCAAAACAGGTTTAATTTTTGTTTCGCCAGCCTGGAAGGAACGCAACTTCTTATCAAAATCATCTTGTTTAAACGAATCAATCAAGGCGGATTTTTCGACATACAATTCGGCCAAACGCAGCCAAAGTTCTCCGCGATTGGAACTATTGCGAAATTTCTGAGTTAATTTATATAGTTCTTGGATCTGTTGATCTAAAATTTTAATGTATTCCCGTTTTTCCGGAGTTGCTTCCGATCGCAACAACTGATTGCTGCGGGTAGGCCGAATGGATTCTAAATTTTGCGTGCTCTGTTTAAATCCCAATCTTGCTTCGGGTAAATCTGCATTTATTTTCTTTAGTTTAAACTGTCCACCGCGACTAGCCTGCTGAGCTTGCGACAACAGCTCGGCAACGGTTTTTTTCTTTTTAGCATTGGCTGCGGCCTTGGCCTTTGCGACGGCTTTCTTATTGGGCTTCTTTTTAGCTGCCGCAACATCGCGTTCGACTGACATAGCATTCCAGCTAAGGCCAAAAATAAATATTGGTAAAAAAAGTTTTTTTGAAAATTGATTCATCTTTTTTACTCGCAATTCTGTTTACCTAAGTAGTGATAGTTGCCAATTTCATCTAACCAAAATTCACCTTGAAACGGATAATACTCGTAACCATTTTGCACATAGAAAGATCGGTCGACGTTCTTATCCACAGTGTCTTCCGTCAACGCCTTGCCTGCCAATTTGGTTTTAATAACTTCTTTTTTACCATTGATCATTTCATAGCGAATGAAACTGGCTTGTTCATACAAATCGCGCAACTCGACGCGCATACTGTTTAAATGGTTTTTAACCATATCGCCTATGGCCAGTTGAGTATTTTTGCGACGATTGAAAATAATTTTTAAAGCATATTTTCCCAAAGTTGAATTTTTAAAGGCTGTTGCGCCATCTATTTTGGCTTTTTCATCTTCTAAGGATTTCAGATAGGTAAAGGCACGTTTAACATCACCTTCTTCCAAAACACTTTTAACAACAATATAAGGCAGACGCTTGGTGGAAATATCGGATTTACCTTTTTTAAACTGCAAACCACGATCAGCTTCCTGGAAATATTCAAGCGAATCAGATCCGCCTTTTAGGAAATCACGCAGTCTAACGCTGACAGGGCCATAAGTTCTTTCAAACAACTGCAGAACTTTTTCCATTTCGTCGTATTTACAAATATAAAGATAAACGATTGAACGCAGCAAAAGCGATTCTGGATTATAAAAATCTTGGTAATAGGCCGAATGCAAAGATTGAAAATTAGATAAAGCTGATCGGAATCGAGCGGCCCTTAGCATAGCCCAAGTTTGTTCGAACAAAGCATCGTGCCATAAAATATGATCGCGGGGAATATTGCTGTAAGCTTCGATGGCCTCGTCCCAATCGTGATGCTGATAGTAGGTTCGCGCCAAAGCTAATTTGGCAGCCACTTTGTTGGTATCTGTTACCGGAGATTTTTCGCGGGCTGAAATAAGCTGACGGAATGCTTCTTCGGCACTTTCATACTGATTTAAATGCAAAAGTGCATTGCCGCGATTAAACAAAGCCTGATTATAATAGGAGCTTCCGTACTGAACGCTGGCAAAGGCACTTTCAGCACCTTTGAAATCTCGGTTTCTCATCCGTACTTCACCAATACGGAAATAAATCATATCGCGATTTTTCGGTGCGATATCAGATAAATTTACTTTTTTAATAGCATAGTTCAATAAGGTATCGTCGCCCAATCCATCTGCCACAATAGATAATTTTTCCACTGCCAGTTTGGTATATTTAGGATTTCCAGTTCGAATCACATCCACAAATTGAAAGGCAGCAACTTGGTTAAGTTTTAATTCCATCAGCATCAAACCTAAAATATATTTAATCTGCGCACGCTCTTCTTTCAATTCACCGCGACGCCCCAAAGAAAATAATTGCGCGGCCGCTGCCTGGTTTTGTCCGCTTTTTGCCAGATCCAAGGCTTTTTGCAATTGTGCTTTATAATTGCTGGAATACGAAGCTACCGCAGGTCCAGATTTAACTGCAGCTTTCGCCGCAACTGACTTAGGCTTAGCCTTAGTTTTGGCCTTTTTCTTCTGCGTTGCTGCACCAGAAAAATCAGCAAATAAAAATACCGCGATTAGGAAAGATAGTTTTGTTTTCATCGGTATTTGGCCTCCGGGAAGAAGAAACTGTAACCAAAAGTCAGAAATAAATTGTTATAGTTGGACGATTGCTGATCCAAACCTTTTGCATTAAAGAAATTCCAACTAAAATCCCAGCGCAGTGCTGAAGCTTTGGTAAGCGCAAAAATCTGCCCAGCCGCAGTGTGAATAGTCGGAACACTTTCATTCGCAGTTCCGGTTTGGCCGTAACCCAAAGAAAAATACAGATCAAAAGGAACGATGGCTTGCCCAAAGAAAGCCATTTTTCCATAAATGGGAACCCAAACCACATCCACAGCCGAGAAGTTTTTTGTCGTCACCAAATTATCGGTACTGACGCCGCTGATGTTGCGCAATTCTTTGGTGGATTTTGCTTCCGAGGTGTTTAAACTGAAATAATTTAATTCCAAGCCCCAAGATTCGGTTAAAAAGTATCCCAATTTACCAACTACCCCGAAGGTATTGTAGAATGGATCATTGGTTACAGCGGTCAAGCCGGCAAAAGCTTGAAACCGCTGGGTCTTAGGTAAATATTTTTTCTGCAGAACGGATACATCGGAAAATTCCGACAGTTTCCCCAAAGCCTCGAAATCCAAAGGTTTGGATTTCGCAGGTTCTTTTTCTATAACTTGATTCTTGTTTTGTTCTTTTTCTTCTTCTTGCTGGGCTCGTTCTTTTTGCGCATTGATGCTGGAAGTTTCTTTGTCCAGTTCGACTTGAATTATATTTAATTCATCTGAATCCGATTTTACATCATCTTCTTCTGCAACGGAATAGAATGGCAAAGCCAATAACGTGGCGGCAATAAATATTTGGCCTAATTTTAAATTCACTTTGCTCACTTATTCCCCCTCAAAACAAATAACTTAAACCTAAATCAAGAACCGTTGTGTATGTCATACGTTCCGAAAATGCGCCTGGATCTGGTGCTGTCTGGCTGGTTCGCAAACCAACCCCCGGAGTTGCAGTCGAATCATAAAATGGAACCGGCGCCTGACTGGCGGTTAAACGCATATCGAATCGAATCGCAAAACTGCTACCGAAATAAAACTTTTCACCGAATCCAAAAGCTGCAGCGGGATAGCTTTTATGAGTGTATTGAATTTGCCCAAGGCCGATCGAAGTAAAGAATGTTGTGTTCACGGTCGCTGTTTTAGATATGCTTAATTTTCCATAGAAAAGTTTTAAATTCCAATCCGCAAAGATCGCATAGTTGGGGCTTGGGGACCGAGAAAAATCCAAACCAAATTGCGTGTTTAATTGTTTTGCATAGGTCGAAAGTCCTGAACTGTTTTTTACATACAAAATTCCGAAGGCATTGTTTTCACTGGTATTGTAATATCCCGATATTCCATATCGAGTGACATTAAAAATGGGCTCACTTAGGGCCAATCCGCCAAATAAATTAAGATCAAATTTTCCATCAGTGACTACTCGGCGGCTTTTGACAACGACAGGGCGATCAAAAATCGGCAGAACACTTTCTTTGGCCAATTCTTCTTGCGGAAGCTCGACGATGTCTTTGGCGAACACCGAAATTGAGAAAATCAAAACAACTGCTGTCCATAATATCTTCATGCCATTGCTCCGTATTGATGAATCAAGTCGCAAACTTCTCGAACTGCTCCGTGGCCGCCAGGATTTTTAGTGATGTAATGAACTTTGGATTTTACTGACTCGATGGCATCGGGGACCGATACACTGAATTTAACTTTTTCCAAAATAGGCAGATCGAAATAATCATCCCCGACATAGGCCATTTGTTCCGGCGTCAGCTTAGATTGTTTTTGCAACTGTTCAAAGGCTGGCATTTTATCAATCGAGCCTTCAAAGAAAAAAGGAATGCTTAAAGATTGAATGCGCTGACGAATGTCTTCGGATTTACTGCCCGTGATAACCGCGACTTGATATCCAGAATTTAATAATAGTTTAATGCCCACGCCATCGCGGATAGAAAAAAATCTTTTCCATCCATCTTGGGAGTCCCACCAGATGCGTGTGTCGGTCATGACTCCATCTACGTCGAGAACCAACATCTTAATATGTTTAACAAGTTGAATTGGTGCCACCTTGATTCATTGTGTGAACTCCTTACACAGCTTAGCAACCGGAATCCAGACCGAGGTCTAGGTTCTGACTGATAAAAACATAAGTGCCTTAAACAGCACGAGACTTACATCCTGTTTAATGTGCAAGTCTTTGAGATCTCATAAAATTATGCCGAAAAAAAGACAGATGAAAATACCTCGACCAAAAAAATTTAGGTTATCGCGTGATTTGCGGGCTGCGTATAAAAAGCTTGAAAATATCTTAAAAGATAAACGCCATGCAATTCTAATTCTAGCAGTTGTATGCATCAGCTTAATTCCAAGAGTTGCGGAAAAGACAAAATCAAATTTAAAATTCGAAATGCGTGCACCAGCTCAGGCGGCAGATTCAGAACGCGTCGCAAGCAGACCACAAACGCAGGACTCAACTTCAGGCCCAGGCATATCCCGCGAACCCTCAGTAATAGATAAATTAGCGACTTACGCTGAAAAATACACAAAAGGTCGACGATCAACTAGTTGGTGCGCCTATTTTGTACGGCATATGCTGGCGGCAGTAGGTTGGACTCCTTGTGACATCAGCCTTGGCGCTTATGCATCGATCATTGGTCCAAATTTGAAAAAATATGGATTTGAAAATGAAATTTCCAAATATGTCCAAGATGGAAAAGTAAATTACAATAAAATCCCAGATGGCGCCGTCTTAGTTTATGGGGACAAGCCAGGAGACGCCCAGCTTAAAATCGGAAAATATTTCTACAGCGATTTTCGCAGCAGAAATGCACGTATTACTGACTTTCCAGCCGTAGACAATCCCAATAATCAATGGGTGCCCATTCGTGGGCCCGCTAACAAAAGAATTAAACGAAGATTAATTGGAGTTTGGATCAAAAGAACTGGTAAATACAAACAATGCGATCATAGGCCGAGGAAATAAATATGAAACCAAAATTAAATATTTTTATCTCTATTTCAGTAATTTGTTGTTTCACGCTTTCGTCCTTTGGAAAAAAACAAAAATATTCAAAATCTGTCGGCAAAAGAATTCCTGCAAACACTGTCACTTTTGATACCGACGCCGAAGTGCTTCGAATAATGAATAGCAAAGTAATTGCAGATGCTGAAAAATTAACAAATACAAGTTTCGTTAATGTCCTTTTTAATCCACTTACAGAAAATCCTAAACTTGAAAATGAAGTTGAATTTGAGTCAGCAAAAGATAAGACAATTTCCCAAAACTACACCAACTGGACAGACAAACGACAAAAAGTCTTGGATCAACTGAGCAGTTTTTGTAAACAAGAAAAACCGATCTATGCAGAAGTGGAAAATTTATTTTACCAATATGTTGTTAGCGTTTACCTTGCCGACTATTTTATTTTTGACGGTCTTGCCTTAGGTGATTACACAGATTTTTCAAGCTCGGTAGAAACTGGTAAATGCCGCAATGCTCTGTCACAGCAAATTCTTCACAGCAAAGAGAAAAATGCAGTCTACAAAAAAATGAACAGCGCCTTAACTAAACGAAAAAAATCGCAGAATCGCTCTGGAAAAGACCCTGGGGATTGATAGTGTTATCCCTAGTCGATCACCTTTAAACCCAAATTAAAAATAACTAGCTGAAAAAATGAAACGCTGAAACTCAGTTCGGCGCCGAACCTACCGAACGCGCAGTAAATCCTGGTAATTCAAAACCCCGACGGGTTTTTTTCCGGAAGTATTATTTAAAACAAACAGCACTTGAATTTTAAATTGCTCCATCAAAAATTGTGCCTTTTCTGCCAATTCTTCTTGATCAATGGTGCGCGGATTGGGATTCATTAAATCTTTTGCAGTTCCATCCAGGGGCGACAGATTTTTTTCCAAACGCCTGCGCACATCACCGTCTGTGATCACACCCATTAAATTTCCGTCGGCATCGACCACACCCGCAACACCGCGAACTTCTCGGTGAGTCATCACCGTTAAAACTTTTTTCACCGATTCATCTTGGCTGACCAACGGAACCGCATCCCCGGTGTGCATCAAATCTTTGACTCGAGTTAATTTGGCACCCAACTGACCACCGGGATGCAAATCGGCAAAATCATCCGCCGTCCATCCACGCAAAGCCAAAACTGCCATCGCCAGCGCATCGCCCAATCCCAACATCGCCGTTGAACTGGTTGTCGGAGCAAGTCCCAGCGGACAAGCTTCTTTTTCAACACTGCAATTCAAAATCACGCGAGCTGCTTTACCTAAAGAGCTTAAACTTTGTCCCGTCATCGCAATCATTGGAATATCTTTCCGAGTCACAAAACGCACGACTTCTGCAAGTTCCGCAGTTTCACCGCTGTATGATAAAGCCAAAATAATATCGCCTGAACCAATCAAACCCAAATCTCCGTGAGCACTTTCCGAAGGATGTAAAAAGACCGCGGGTGTTCCCGTCGAGGAAAACGTGCTGGCCAGTTTTCGCGCAATTTGCCCTGATTTGCCGATTCCGGTAATAATTAATTTTCCCGAATTTTTAAAAATCAATTCCGCAGCCCGAGAAAAACTTTCGTCCAAACGCAAAGCAATCCGACTTAAAGCTTGTGCCTCAAGTTCCAAGACAGCTCGGCCCTGTTCGATGGTTTTTTGTTCCGGCGTTTTTTCAGTTTTCAAATCATTCCTCTGACCTGCTGGGATTTCTTAGACGTTTTCAAAGGCTTTAAATTAGCCTTGGTTTTTTTATCCGTCTTAACATCGCCCGCGTTTTTATACTGTAAGCTTGCTTTTACAAAATGCACAAACAATGGATGGGCTGCAAGCGGTTTTGATTTAAATTCAGGGTGAAATTGCACACCAATAAACCAGGGATGATCCGGAATCTCTAAAATTTCCACCAAATCGCGTTCTTTGCAAATTCCGCTCGAGATCATGCCTTTTTTTGCAAACAAATCTTTGAACTTATTATTGAATTCAAAACGATGCCGATGCCGTTCAGAAATTCGATTTTGCTGATAAACTTTGTAAACCTGACTGCCAGGTTTTAATTCGCAATTATAAGCCCCCAAACGCATGGTTCCGCCTTTGGCAGAAATTCCCCGCTGTTCGGCCATAAAAACAATCACAAAATTTCCGCGCGTCGATTCTTTTTCCACAAATTCGCGGCTGGTGGCATCGCTGATTCCACAAATGTCTCGGGCAAATTCAATAGCCGCAAGTTGCATTCCAAAACAAATTCCAAAAAACGGAACTTTATTTTCGCGAGCAAACTGAATCGCAGCCAATTTTCCATCCACCCCACGCGGACCAAAACCACCTGGAACTAATACTCCATCCACATTTGCCAAAGCCGTCGCTGCATTTTTACGATTCACTTTTTCTGAATCCACGTAGACGATTTCTACTTTGCTGTTATTTGAAATTCCGGCATGCACCAAGGCCTCGTGCAGGGATTTGTAGGATTCTTTTAAATCCACATATTTTCCCACTACTCCGATGCGCACGGTTTTTTCAGGATTTAAAAGATGCCTAACCATATTCTGCCAGCCGCGGATATCGGGTTTTACCGAAGGTAACTCCAATTTGCGCACGACCAATTCATCTAATTTTTCATTGTGCAAAGCCAAAGGCACTTCATAAATACTGGCACTGTCTTGAGCCGAAATAACAAAGTCCGCTTTGACTGAACAAAACAAAGCAATTTTCTTCTTTAAATTTTCATCGATTTTCTTTTCACTGCGACAAACCAAAAAATCCGGTTGCAAACCCAGCATGCGAAGTTCCTTGACCGAATGCTGGGTTGGTTTTGATTTTAATTCCCCAGCAGCTTGGATAAACGGAACATAGGTCACATGGATCAACAAAGAATTTTTCTGACCGACTTCTTCGCGCATTTGGCGAATGGCTTCCAAAAAAGGTTGTCCTTCGATATCCCCGACGGTTCCGCCGATTTCAACAATCATCACCTCATTGCCCTGGGCCACCTGAAAAATTCGCGCCTTAATTTCGTCGGTAATATGCGGAATCACTTGCACGGTTCCGCCTAAGTAATCGCCTTTGCGTTCGCGTTGAATAACCGCATCGTAAATTTGACCAGTGGAAACGGAATTTCCCCGCAGCATGGTTGCTTCGGTAAATCTTTCGTAATGTCCCAAATCCAAATCGGTTTCAGCACCGTCTTCCGTCACATAAACTTCGCCATGTTGCAAAGGCGACATAGTGCCAGGATCGACGTTAATATAAGGATCAAATTTCATGATGCTGACTTTGATTCCGCGCGCTTCTAACAAAGCGCCAAGACTTGCGGCCGTCAGTCCCTTGCCAATCGAAGAAACCACCCCACCGGTGACGAAAATAAATTTTTGTTCTAATTTTTTTACTTTAATTTTTGCCATGATTTCCTTCTCGTTGTTGTGCCGTCTCTAAATGTCGTTCCACGATGGCAATATCTTGGGGCGAGTCTACTCCGTGCAAAAAATCTTGGATCTGTAAAACCTGGATGCGAGCCCCCAAATCCAAGGCGCGCAATTGTTCCAAAGATTCGGCTTTTTCCAAGCGGCTGACTGGGCTTAAACAAAATTTTTCTAGAAATAATTTGCGGAATGCATAAATCCCGATGTGCTTTAGAACGAAAGAAGGATCTTCAGCCGCAGCAGCAGAAAATTTTTCCCGCGAAAAAGGAATGGGAAATCGGCTGAAATAAATCGCCTCTGATTTTTGATTCAATAAGACCTTAACAATATTGGGATTTTGCAAATCCGCTTCCTGTAAAGCATGCCCCAAGGTCCCCATACTGACATCCGAAGAGGTTTTCTGCAAAGTTGCGCAGAATTGATCAATGGTCGCAGATTTCAACAGCGGTTCATCGCCTTGAATATTTAAAACCCAATCGAAATTTTTATTTTTAACGGCGGCATAAACTCGGTCAGTTCCCGAGGGCAGATCGCTGTCGGTCATGACGGCTTCGGCGCCCAATTTTTTGGCCAAAGAAAAAATTTCTTCGTGATCGGTGGCAACAATAACTGCAGAAAGTGATTTGGATTTAAGGGATGCTTCTACCACCCACTGGATCAGTGGTTTGCCTGCAATTTTTTGCAGTGGTTTTCCTGGAAAACGCGTCGAAGCAAATCGCGCGGGGATCACACCCAGAATCATGTTTATAACTTGCCATGTTTTTCCGACTTGAGCCAGCTGCACTCGATAAATTCTTGCAACTCTTTGATTCCATCGCGCTTATGACTGGAAACCATCCAAAAAGGTCGTCCCAGCACAGCAAATTCTTTGGTTTTATTGAAAAGTTGCGATTTAGGCAGCTGATCTTTTTTGGTTAAGGCCACAATCCAAGGCACATCATAGGCATCCAAGAAATCTGCAAGCTTTTGTTCGTCTTCGGTCCATGGCCTGCGAATATCCACCAACAAAATGGCGCCTTTTAAATTTCTGCGCACAGTTAAATAAGCCTCAATAGATTTTTTCCAGCTTGCAACCATGGGGCGTGCGCGCGCCGCAAAACCATATCCCGGCACATCCACATAGCGAAATTCCGATTTTTTTTCAAAAAAACTAAGCAAAGTTGTTTTTCCCGGAGTCGAACTGACATTGACTAATTTATGTCCCATCAAAAGATTCAGTAAAGTCGACTTGCCGCAATTTGATCGTCCAAGGACCACGACTTCGGGTAAATCTTCCGGAGGAAAATCCTCCATTTCATGTGCTGATTTTAAATAACGGAATCCTTGGCTCATAAGTTCGCAGACACTACCACCTTGTAGAGCATTTGCGAAAAAATTCTTAGCGGTGCGAAAAATCTTCTTGAATTAACCCCAATTGCGTCCTGAATCCGGCCCACTAATTGTATAGGCCAAAAGCACTACAAATTAGGAGGAGTCACGATGCCAGCAATGAAAATTGAAACTGCCGAAGGTCAAATCTATCGTTTAGACGATTTTAACACATTAGGCAGCGATCCCAGCTGTTCGATGCAATTTCCGAATGCCGAATCCAGACATGCGCGCATTGAAAAAGGCAATATTGGCTGGGTTTTAAAAGATCTGCGCACTTTATCAGGAACTAGATTAAACGGAACCCGCATCAACGAAGCCCCCCTGATGCCTGGCGATTTTATTCAACTAGGAAGTTCTGAGCTTTATTTTGGTTTAGAAAATGAAGAGCCCCAAGTTGGATTCCCGATGACCAGTAAAAACCTCGACTGGCAGGAAAAACTTAAAACCCTGGGAAATGTGGCCTTAACCGATTTTCCAGTTTTACTTTTGGGCCCCAGCGGCACGGGCAAAGATGTGATTGCCCAAGCCTTGCATGAAAATTCTTTGCGCAAACAACGTCCATTTATCAGCGTCAACTGCAGCGCACTGACAGAAACTTTGGTCGAAAGCGAACTTTTTGGTCACACCAAAGGCAGTTTTACCGGCGCGATCAGCGACCGCAAAGGTGCTTTCGAAGCAGCGCGCGGTGGAACTTTATTTTTGGATGAAATTGGCGATTTAAGTTACGGACTGCAGGCAAAACTTTTGCGGGCTTTGGAAAACAATGAAATCCGCCCGGTGGGTTCTGATACCACCATTCACACTGATGTGCGCATCATTGCGGCGACTCACCAAAATTTAAAAGAACGTATTAGACAAGGTCTGTTTAGATCTGATTTGTTTTTTCGATTAAGTGTTATTGTCGTAACCCCGCCCGCCTTGTGCCAACGCATGGAAGATTTCGAAGAACTTTTGTATCATTTTTCGAAAATTTACCGGGTGCGATTTTCACATTTTGCCATGCTGAAATTGCAGGCTCATAAATGGCCGGGAAATATTCGCGAACTGAAAAATTTAGTGGCAAGAACGAAAGCCCTTTACCCCAATCGCCGCATCGAGGAAGAAGATGTGGTGTCACTGATTGATCACACCTTATTGGAAACAGAAAATTGCGCGGCACTACAAGCCCCGACCAATCGATTGCCGATCATTCGCGAGATTGAAAAACAAATGATTTTAAAAAAATTGGCTGTCAATAAGGGCAATCAACGCAAAACTGCTTTGGAAATGGGAATGCCCAAAAGTACTTTGCATGATCGATTAAAAGGTTACGGAATTGATCCCCATCAGTTTCGTCTGCCGATGATTATGGACGGCGTGTCGTAATTCTAGTTTTAGTTTTCGGTTTCCCAGCCTGCGACGCGGCCGGCTTCGAAATAGACAAAACGTTTTTGCGGTTTAAACCCACTGGCGCTGGAAATATTGCGAATGTATTTCCAGCGTTCATTTCTATATAAAGGATTTCCCGATCCTTCGATGTTGACAGGTTCGCCCCAAGATCTGCGCACTAAATCGCCCGTCATCCCGATGGCGATATCGCCGGCTTCGACAGCTTGTTGTTCATCGCTGGATTGGGCCCGCGTCCATAATTTCTTGGATTGAATCCAGGATTGGCGCTGACTGAAGCTGGGCAAGGATAAAAACTCGATGCGTTCAGCATCGTCTTTTAAATAGGGCAAGACTTTGGAATACAATTCCTTGTCTTGGCGTGAATGCAAACGGGCTTCTAATTTTTTACGGTAGTCGCTGCCATCGATGTTGGAAATATCGATGGGACTGTCGGGTTGAGCACTCTGAAATTCCGGGCTGTGCTCGGGCAAAGTGCGGATCGAAAAGCAACCGCTTAAAAAAACCAGCGAAACCATCACAAATAAGATCGTTTTCATAACTTTCAGTTTACAGCCCTGCAGTTGCTTGTTGCAGAAAATTCCAGATTTTTCATACAATAGTCCTGAAGCATGGTTGAACAACAAGTCGGGGGGACACCCCCACCCACAGAAGAACCCCTACTTTCGGTTGAGGAACTCGATGGCTTACTGAATGAGGAAGCCCCCGAATTCGACGCCGAACTAAAGGCCATTCAAGCAGACATCAGTTCCAAGTCCGTAGAAATTTTTGAAGGCACTGGACACGAAACCGTATCAGGAATTACATTTTCCTGGAATCCCCGCGAATTATTACCGGAATTATTATTATGGTGGGCCAAGCACACCTCTAAGCAGAAAAAACTTTTGGCATTGTTTGTGGTTTCCTGCCTTGGCGTGATTGCTTATTTTTGGCAGATCCATCGCCAACCTTTGCTGCAGCAAAAAGACCGCTTGTTTGTTCAGTCTTTGGCGGAATTGGGCGGCGTCCCCGAAGGCTTCGACACAAAAGATGTCGAAGCCTTTTACGATTCACCCCGTTTCGCCCATTACATTTTCCAATTAAAAAAAGTTTTGGTAAATTTAAAAACCGATTCTGAATCCGGGCAACTGCCGATGGTGATGATTGAATTTTTATTAGAAGGCGATTCCGCCGAAGCCTTGATCGAAGTAAAACAAAAAGAATCCGAAATCCACGAAGCCGCGCAAAAATTTTTGGCCGAAAAAACTTATTCCGAACTGGCCTCTGTCGCTGGCAAAAAAGAGCTCAGCCACGATCTGTCGCAGGAATTAAATCAGAAACTGATTAACGGCCGCATCAATCGAATTTTCATTAAGAATATTGTTTTGAAGAATTAGGGTGGCTGCCACCCTAATTCTTGCATTTATAGGGTTTTCTATCTGTTGGAATTTATGCTTTCCTTATCGGTTGATCCGTTAGTCACTTTCAATTTCGAATATTTCCTTGATGCCCGCTTGCCAGGGTAGAAATTTAATTCTGTTTTCAATTCGTGCCGATGGATCATTGGACAGGACATAGCCTATTGTTTTTTGTTCATGAACAAAGTTTGTGAATTTAGACAGCTCCTGAGCATGGACTTGTTGCGCAGATTTAATTTCAATAAAAATATTTTTTTTGCCAGGTCGTTCGATAATAAGATCAATTTCAAAATCATCCTTAGTCAGAAGATAAGAAAACTGAAAGTCCTTTTCATAATAATCGTTCAGACGAATAAATTCGCAGATGATAAGATGCTCAAAGCTGATACCCCATTCAGAGGTCTGCGGCACGAACTGAGTTGTCAGTGTTTTTTGAAGTGCTTTTTTTATGCCTAAATCAAAAAAATAAAATTTGGGAGCGACTCGCTGCTGTTTACGAACTGATTTTTGATAGCTGTGCAAAAAAAAACCCAATAATGTATCTTCTAGAATTTCAAAATAGGTTTTTACTGTTGGAATTTCTACACCGACATCACGCGAAATGGCTGAATAATTCAAGGGTTTACCGTTCATCTGCGCTGCAATCGGTAAAAATTTTCTGAATGGTTCGATTTTTCTGACCCATTGTTCTTCTTGAATTTCTGTTTTGATGTAAGTTACTGCGTAGGATTTTAAGAAATCAGCTTTGTCGCTATCTTCCTTAAGGGCTAAAATTCGCGGTAAGCTTCCCCAGTTAATCACCTGATCCAAGCTGAACTGATCCTTCAATTCGAGAAATGTCAGTGGGTAAAGATTTCTTAGCCAAGCCCTACCGGCAAGAAGGTTAACTCCCTTTTGTTTAAGACGTCGGCTGCTGGATCCTGTTAAAGCAAATTTTATCTTGTCCTTCGACTCTATCAATTGGTGAACAATATTAAGTAATTTAGGCACTCGTTGAACTTCATCAATAATAATCCATTGGGGTTTTTTCTGAAGTAAATCAATCTCCGCTTTCAATTTTTGTGGGCTTAGAATGTATCTTTCATACAAATCCTCATCCAAAAGATCGATATACAGAACATTCTTCTGCGCCAAGAATTCCTGTTTTAACAGGCTAGTTTTACCTGTTGAGCGAGCCCCAAACAGGAAAAAACTGTTATTTTTCGGTAATTTAGCTATCCTACTGACCATACTATATATTTATCGGGTAAATAGAAGGTAAAGTCAAGGGCCAGGCTGAAATTAGGGTGGCAGCCACCCTAATTAATGAGCTTCGCCCCAGGATTTTCCGATGCTGGCGTTGATCTTTAATGGGACTTTCAGCGGGGTTACTTTTTCCATAATATCGATGATCATTTGTTTTTCTTTTTCAATTTGTTCAGGCCGGCCTTCGAATAATAATTCATCGTGCACTTGCAGCAGTAGATCGATGGAAATTTTTGCAGCGACTTCGATCATGGCTTTTTTAACTAAATCTGCGGCTGTTCCCTGCATCGGGGCATTAATGGCGGCGCGTTCGCCAGCTTTGCGCAGCATAGGGTTTTTGGCTGCCAGTTCCGGTAAATATCTTCGTCTGCCGAAAAGGGTTTCCACATAGCCGATTTCTTTGGCCCGTTCGATGGTGGTGGAAATATAATTACTGACACCGGGGAATTTGGCGAAATAATTATCGATGATCTTTTGCGCTTCTGTGCGCGAGATTTTTAGATTTTCCGCCAAACCAAAGGCGCCTTGGCCGTAGGAAATTCCGAAGTTAACTGCTTTGGCTGCGCGACGTTGATCAGCAGTTACTTTTTCAACGTTTACACCAAATACTTCTGCCGCTGTTGCTGCGTGGACATCTAAATCTTTGGCAAAAGCACTTAGCAATCCTTCGTCTTCAGAAATATGCGCCAGCACTCGCAATTCGATTTGTGAATAATCTAAGGATAATAAAACTTTTCCTTCACTTGCCACAAATGCGTCGCGGACTTTTTGTCCGCGTGGAGTGCGAATCGGGATATTTTGCAAATTGGGATCGTGGCTGGACAGTCGGCCTGTGGCTGTCGATGCTTGTTGGTAAGTTGTATGCACACGATGATTGGCATCGGCAAGTTCTGCAAGAGCATCCACATAAGTGGATTTTAATTTCGATAGCTCGCGGAAACTTAAAACTTTTTCTGCGATTTCATGTTCGATTTCTTGCAGAACCTCGGTGTCCGTTGAAAAACCGGTTTTGGTTTTTTTACCCGATGGCAGTTTTAGTTTTTCAAATAAAATAACACCCAGTTGTTTGGGTGATGCCACATTGAAAACTTCACCAGCCAATTCGTGGATCTTTTTTTCTAAAACAGCGATTTCATTTTCAAGATCGATGCTTTGTTTTTTTAGATTTGCCAAATCAATATGAATGCCTTTTTGTTCCATCTGATACAGCACCGGGATCAGGGGCAGGTCCATCTCGACATAAATTTTTTCTAAAGATTTTTCTTTGAGTTCTTTTTCCAGTTCCTTGCGGATGTCTTGATGCGCTTTGAAAGTTTCATTGGCGTTTAAAGTGTCGGGATAGTCGACGCCTAAGATGTTTTTATAAAGTTTTTCCCAATCGGTGGCATCAGACCCGCGGGCCGCGTAAAAGGCCAGCATCGCGTCCCAACCGATTTGTTGTTGGTCGCTGTCGATTTTAAAATTTTTCCACAACGCTTTTAGATCAAAACCATTCCAAACTAATTTTTGTTTAATTTCGGTTGCCGGTGCCAGAATAATTTCTTTCTCGCTGGCAAAATAAAATCGATCTTCGATTTGGAAACACCAAATTTCTTTTTGCTTGGTAATCCAGGATGCAAATTCTTCTGCTGGCAGAACATCTTCGGCACTGGCTGTTGCAGCAGCCAACTCTGGCTGATCGGATCCAGTTTTAGTTTTGGCTTTAACCTCAGATCCTGATCCCGATTCTGAAATTGAACTTGATCCAGAACTTGATCCCGGTCCTGAGTCCGAACGCGAACCCGATTCCGAAATTGAACCTGAGCCCGATCCTGCAACCGGATCTGCCAACAAGGTTTTTTCAAAAGTTTTGAAATTATAGCGCTGCAAAAATTCTCGCAGTTTATCTTTGTCGCGTGTGCGCAGTTTTAAATTTTCCCAATTTTTTTCAACCGGAACTGCGCAATCTATCGTCACAAGTCTTTTTGACAGCTCGGCAGATTCTTTTCCTGCTCGCAATTTTTCTCGCAGGCCATCGGGTTTAATTTCTTCTAGTTTGCGGTAAATTTCTTCCATGCTTCTGTGTTCGGCCAAAATTTTTGCGGCACCTTTGGCGCCAATGCCGGCAACACCGGGAATATTGTCTGAGGCATCGCCGACCAAGGATAAATAATCGACGACTTGGTTTGGGTGGACTCCCATTTTTTCGAAAATTCCTTTTTCGTCATAGGTGACGTCTTTCATGGAATCGAACATCGAAATATTATGATTCACTAGTTGACCGAAATCTTTGTCGCCGCTGACGATCACAATTTTATTGCCGTCGTGGTCGGCCCATTTTGCCAAGGTTCCGATGATATCGTCGGCTTCGAATTTATCGACTTCGAAAGTTGGGATTCCCAGCAACACGGCCATTTCTTTGATGATGGGAATTTGTGTTCCCAAATCATCGGGCATTTCGGTGCGGTTGGCTTTGTAGTCATCGTAAATTTCTTTGCGGAAAGAAGGTTCTTTGCGGTCGTAACAAAAAACCAAGTATTCGGGTTTTTTGGATTGAATAAATTTATTCAGCATCGACAAAACGCCGTAAACTGCATTGACCGGAGTTCCGTCGGGCGAGCTTAGCGGGCGAATGGCATAATAGGCGCGAAAGAACAGCGAACTTATATCAACTAGGTAAAGAGTCTTCATGACTCTTGTTCAAGTTCAGAAACCTTAATTTGTCCAAGACAATTTTGATCCAAGGTGCATTCAGCAATCGGAGTCGTGCGAACTTCTTCGGAACACATTTCAACTTGACGAGCGAAAAATAATATTTGGTCGGTGACATTGGCTGGTGGTTGCGAAGTTTCCCAAATCTCGATTTCATTGGTCTTGCAGCTTAGCTGCCTGGCCATTTCGGATTGACTCCACCCTAATCGTAATCTGATTTCACGCAGTTTCATCGATCTAAGAATATGCATTTTTCATGGGAAAATCTAGGGGCCTTTTCATAACAAATTGCGCTATTTGCTTGTGTCGGGAAAGACGAAAATAAGGTCGCGATCTGTGACCATTTCCAGACGGTTCATTGCTTCGTGCTCAACAAAAGCTGGCTGGCGTGCTTTCTGCAGCTGAGTTTTAAGCTTGCTGATTTCTGCCTGCAGGGACGAATTGCCTTGTGCAATTTTTCCCAGGTCCCGATTCAAACCCCAAAGATGAAAACCCAAACCGCGAATCACCAGGTGATAGACAAGAAATCCGGCACACAAAAGAGCGATTAAACCTGGGCGAGCAAGCCATTTTGTCATGCATTCAGGATAAGGGAAAATCCCGCGGGGTTGAACGCAGACTCGACTTTGGTTCTGAAAAACTTTGGGACATCGTCGGGTAAGCTAGGATCGCTGGAAGCTTCTTTTTTCCTTCTTCCCATTCATGGTAAGATAAGTATCGATCAACAATGCTTGGTTTGGAAGTCTTGATGGTCTTTATTTGGACCTTCTTCTCGTTGGTTTCAAGATATGAGTTCCCATATTTATCCATTTTATACAGAGCTTTATTTTTATCCGTTAAAAAATACTGCGTAAATGCAATTGCTTTTACAAATGCTTGCTCAAGAGTTTCAACCGGCGATTTAAATCCTAGTGCTTTCGTTCTGCGTAGATAGTTCCAGCGCTCGTTGTAACCCATACTGTTTTTTTGGATTTGCTCTAAATTTTTAAAAGGACCTTTTGCGTAAAATTCCCGGTCATCTTGCTTGTGCGTATTTTCAACTTTTCCATTGAGCTCTTTGACCCCCACTGGGATTAGACGATGATTTATTTTATTTAAATCACACCACACATCCATATCGTGCATTCCTGTCACACCAACTTTTGAACTAAATTTATCCGTAAATGCTGTATCGTTATCAGTTTGTATTTCAAAAATCGGGAACGGGCACTGATTGATCAATTCATTTAAAAAATGTAAGACCGATTTAGTGCTTTTATCAGAGTAAATTCTAATTAGTCGCCATGACGAGTGATGATCCACGCAGCTTAATTGGTAATACTGTTTTCCATCAACTGGATACGGCACATATTTAAAATCCATCTGCAAATACCCTGGCAGTGGACGCCTGTAGCGCCGCAAATGCTTCTTCGTCAAACGCGCCGCCATCACTTGCGTAATTAAACCTGATCTTTTTAAAATCGCATGCACGGTGCTGACGGGAACCGTCATCTTAAATAATCTTTTTAAATCATCCGAGATCCTCTCTGGCCCCTGACTTGGATCAGCTCGTCTGATCTGAATCACTTTTTTTTCTTTTCTTCGTGCGGTTTGATTTGGAGATCTGTAGGGCTTTCTAGATTTTGAAAAAAGGGCCTTTGTGCTACGCCCTTTGATCAATCTTTTTCCCCACTTGTTGAATGCATCTTCTGACCAACCGTAGAACGCACAAGCTTTGGCAATGGACTTTGTGCTTTGGGTGATCTTTTTAATCTTCATCCAGCGACTTCTTGCTTCAGGATCTCGTAATTTGTTGGCTTCTTGGCTTAACTTAGGCAGCATTTTAGATAGCTGTTTGCGCAGCTGGGACATCTCTGACTCCTTTCAAAGATTTAATTTCGATTTGTTTAATAAAATTAAAGCCTTGAATGGTCTTTGATGTCTCTCTTTTGTCTAAACAAAGTCCAGGCCATCAGGAAAAGAAAAGCAATCCCAAATACATAACCCAAAACACCCGCCGATGTCCCTAAGTTCCACA
>JBBQHD010000035.1:0-21304 GCA_038323665.1 Bdellovibrionales bacterium | reverse complement strand
CTATCAGTTGCTGCTGAAGCTGCAGTTGCAGGACCAACCTGGTTCGGCCACCTTGATCCAGTATGCGGCGGCGAAAAAATCAATGTCCGAATATTTCACACTAGTTCCGCAGGTTATGGATTTAACCAAAGTAATCAGCGGAGCAAAAACCAGCTTCACGGCGCATATCTATAAAGGACACTTTGAACGTGGCGGACAGGATTTGGGCAGCGTGATGGTTGTCGTAGAAAAAATTGTTTTTTCTAAAAAATTAAATGGGCAAAGCGCACCGACAGCCAATGACTATTTGGTATTCGGTCAAGCTGGCGAATATTTTGCCGCACATTTAATCGAGGGAAAACCAAATTTCGATGCGATTGTATCGGTTGTTAAACCCTATAATTTGCATATGACTCATTGTCGAACTCGGTTGTGTGGTGGGGCGGAACAATTTCCGGTCGACGATTCAAAATTACCGCTGAGTCTTGCAAGTCCATCGGCACTGGTTCCGGCAGTACAGGAAACCTTGGGTGATTTAGGCGGAATTATTACCGATATTCAAAAAGTAATTTATGTCGAAGAAGGCGATTTAGCTAACTAAGAAAGTTGAATATGAAAAAGTTAATCTTCGCAGCAAGCCGACGTTTGGATGATGCCGCCTTTTCCGTCTCATGCAACGGCGCAAGCAAAATTAATTTCAGAAAAGTATATGCAAAACAAATAATGAGAATAGGTATTAGATAAACTTTGTCTCAATGATTTAGTTCGTAACGCAAACGATTATAAATAAGTATCCCTTGCCTATACAAAGAAATTTACTTTATTTCTATTACGGGGGGTTCTTTCTATGAATAAAATCGGTGTTCTATTATTTCTTTGTCTTGCTGGCTTAAGCGCACAGGCGCAGCTGCAAATTTTGTCGGCTTCGTTTGGTGCAAATTGCGGAGTTATGCAGGGAAATGCGACCAATGATGTTTTCAATAGTTGTCGTGATCCAAATTATTGTTCGTATCAAGTTTCATTGCAGCGGTTGGGTGATCCGGCTTATGGATGCAGAAAAGATTTTCGGGTTCAATATTCTTGCAATAGAATGCAGCCGCAGGAAGTTTATTTGCCCGGTCCTGCGGAAGGACAAACCGCAGTTATTTCTTGTGCCGGAAATAGTTCTTGGCCACCAAGACCCCCACCACAGTTTCGTGGTATAGAAATTCAATCTGCGACTTACGGTGGTAACTGTCGCGTGCCCTTTGGCAATGTCACCTATGATGTTGCGGATACCTGCAACGGGAACAATCGCTGCAGTTATATTGTTTCCACAGATTATTTGCGCGATCCAGCCAGGGGATGTCCAAAAGATTTTCGCATCGATTATTCTTGCAACGGAAATTTTCAGCCACCGGTTTATGTCAATGGTGAATCTGATGGTGCAAAATTGAACTTAAGTTGCGGTAAAAATTTTCCTCGGCCACGGGAATTTGGTTTGCAAATTTATTCTGCAACTTACGGAGCCAATTGCGGCGCGTATCGAGGCAACGTTAGTAACGATGTTTCAGATTCTTGCAGTGGCAACAATCAATGTAAATATTTGGTTTTGACCAAACATTTAGGTGATCCTGTGCGCGGTTGCCGAAAAGATTTTTCCATTGAGTACAGTTGCGGTCGCGGACCAGTGCAAACTGCCTATGTTGGTGGCGAAGCCAACGGTCAAAAATTAAACTTAAATTGTTTTAGGTAAGTCTTTATTCGCAGGGTTAGATTCGATGTTCTAAAATGTTCACGATTTCAGGTTGCGTCGTAAACTTCAATGCCTGGGTCGAAAATTCACGGATCACCTGCGGATCATTGATAGCTTCCATAATCATTAGCAACACATCTGCAGCCGCTTTTACCTTCATAGGTTCGGATTTAACTTTTTCGACTTCCTGGGCAAGCACAGTTATTAAATTTTGATGTAAATTATTGATATTTCGAACATCTGCTTTGTACTCAATAAGTCGTTCAACTATTTGGACATTGATGCGCGCAGAATTCGGATTTACATCGCGCAAAAAATTACGAACCACATTAAATAATGCTGTTTCCCCGTTGGCAGCCTTCTGATTGATAACTTCAGGTTCGGCCGCAAGCAGCTGCTGCACGACTCCGGTCGGAGTGACCATTGTCCCATTGCCAGGAATTCTCATTCTTGCCAGCGCTGCACTAACCGCAGCCTGAGTACGAATCTGGTGAGTTAATTTTTTTAAGTCCGTAGAATAAAATAAAGCTGTGCGATTTTGCTGATCCAACAAACCAGCATTAGCGTTGTTCATTAACAGCACACTCAGAATTTTCATTTCATTACCAGTTGCGGCCATCATCAGCGCAGTTTGACCGAATTTATTTTGCGCATTTATTTTTGCACCCATCCTAATTAAGTTCATGGCAGTGATTTGACAATTTGGGCTGTCGCTGGCTGCGGCATGCATTAAAGCAGTGTTCCCACTGTTATCAACCTCGGTCATCAGTCGCGCATCTGCCATCTCAATTTTTTTGAAACGTGCTAGGCTTGTGTCGCAAACTTCGGCCATGATCATTAAAATATTTTTTCCTTGATCGTTTCTGCCGCCGATATTTGCATGATGTTTCAATAAAAGATCTAAGGTTTCGTCGCGGAAACTCCATTCGTTTCGCATTGCTTGCATCGAAAAAGTCTCAGAATTTTTGCCGACTTGATTCAGTAAGCTTGTCAGTTTTGCGGGATCTTTATTTTCGCGAATGTATTGCTGAATCAAAGCAAAAAAACTACCGGCATTCTTTTTTAAAATTCGTTCTTTCATAGAGTTTTCTGTTTGATCTGATTCAGTGGCTAAATATTGAGCTGTCCATTTTTCCTCTACACTTGCATTGGGTGGGAAAATTGCTTGGGCTGTTTTCGGCTTGGTTCTAGTTTCGGTTAAGCTTAAATATGGGCGATCAAAATTTTCCGGGGAAAGTTGTTCTTGGGGAAGATCACCTAACTTATTTGATGGACGGATTTTTTTTGAGCTTTCCTTTAGTGCATCGCGAGTCGGTAATGTTTCGATTGTGTCTGACAATCGAATTTGTGACGGGTTCTCGTTGAATTGCGCCGCAGATTTTTCCGTTGCAGCAACTAAGTTCACCTGCGACTGTTTTTCAGCAAACGCAGATTTTTTAAGTTCTTCAATTTCCTCTGGGGTCATCGGGCGGCGAATCATTGCCATCACAGAGCGTTTTCGCAATGCTTTTATTTCCTCATCGGAAGATTTTGTTGGTGCTTTCCACTTTGACGCGGCATTAATAGCGTCTTTCCTTGTGTCAAGATTGTTGGTAATCTGGCCCGAAATATCGGAGGCAGCCGAAGCTGGCGGTTGCTCAGCATTTTGCATTGCTGCAGATTGTTTTCGGCGTTCTTCCAATGCTTGGCGATAGATTTCCTGGTTGGCTTTGCGTTGCTGTTCTTGTTGCAGTTCTTTCGCAGAAAGTTTTTCTTTGGGATTAATGTGTTTGAAATCAGATTTAAATTCAGTGATTGGTCCTAGGTTATCATATTTTGAGTCTGTTTCTAGCTCGACTGCTTGATTGTTGGGGTCGTCGGCCGGGTCTGGAGAAGTTGCTACACTTTTAGCGTGAGCATTCGCAAAACCTAAGCAAAGTAAAAAAATCAGTGACTGTTTCATTATGAGACTCCTCTATAAGATCGAAACTCTACGAATATAACTTTACAAATAGGAAGCCAACCGACGCGTGATTAAATTGAGCTAGAGCCTAAGAAATGATCAAAGTTGTTACATTCCGCAAATTTTGTCAGAGATGTGTCGAAAAGTTTTTCAGTTTGTGGATCGTATTCAAATTGATAACAAGATGGTGATTGAGCAAAACCCGGATGAACGGATGCAAAATAAATGGACAATAATAAGTGGAAAATTTTCCCCTCCCCCTTAAATTAATCACTGATGGTTAGCATACTGAAAATATTTTTTCAAAGAGTTCGAAAAACTCGGCACGGAAAATGCTTTAGCAATAGATAAGTTAAGCTCAACCTACGTGAAAAGGAGATCCTTATGAAACCAGAAATCAAATCATCTGCATTAGAATCTACAGATGGAAAAATTCTTCCTCCGCTTATACTATGGATGCTGGGCGTTCCAGGTATTATAGTGCTGCTGCTTTGGGCATTTGTATTTAAGGGGTAGTCAAAAATTTCCCCAAAACAATGGGGCAAATTAGTGCAAAGTTTGCAGCTATTTGTCCCATTGTTTTTATCGGTAGGCTCGGTATTAAAATTTAGTTGCAACGATCAAACTAAAAACCTGTTGATTGGGAATTCCCAATTCATAGTCATAAAGTTGTGAATCATTATATCCCGAAGTGCTGGCCGTTTCAGAAATATTGGGATTAAAATTAAGTGGCCCAAGGGGGAAATTGGTTCCGACTTCCAGTTCCAATGTTTGTAAATACATCCCATTTCCATTGATACGGAAACGCGAATCGCTGCCGACTTTTCCATATATATTTACTTTTTTAGTAAAGTTGTATGCAGTTCCTAAATAAGGAAGCAACCGAATGTAACTGCCATCGAAGTGATTTCTGTCATAAACAGGTTCTGTTTCGTATCCGACTTCGCGCACGACAGGTTTAACGGATTGATCGCGAACACCTTGGACATAAATCCGCGAAGACAATTCTCCGGTAATGACAAATTTCGAATCGGTAATTGTCCACTCGGTTTCAGTGTCTTGTCGTAAATAAGCCAAACGATTTAAAATTTTCGAAGTATTGCTGGCAGAAACAAAAATCCAATATTTATTGCTTACATTTTCTGATCCTAAAAGATGCAAATGAGTTTTCTGCACAAAGGTCAATGCGGGATCAACCAAATTCCAACCGGGGGCAACTCCGCCACCATAGGCTTGTCCCAATTGCTGATCAGAATAGCCTTCAACCGAATTATCGGCATTGGCCAAATATTCTCCGGCCACACGCACGCCCATCGACCAACCATCGCCCAATTTCCGTTGAACTTCGATCGCGTTGTAAGAACGAATTCCGCCGTAGGCGCCAAGATGTCGCGAATCTTCGACATTCATCTGGCTCCAGTCGATCAAGGTAACAGAATAAGGACTGGATGGTTTTTTATAACCGGAATTTAAAGTGGAAATTGCCGAATTGGTATTTTGCGATTTGCTAATTGCAAACACTTGCGGGACCAAGAATAAGACGGCCGTTGATAGACCCATCAAGTGACGAACTTTTAGTGAAGTGACGTTTTTAGGCATAAACACATCCTTTAAAATCGATTTAAATGCTTAATCAAACTTATATTGGTTTAATAAGCAAAGAGGTTGCCAGTCGGCGGGGCAGGCATCCTGCTTGATGAGGTTTTTCTTGCTGGTCGCCTTAGACGGTTAAGCCCCGTGGCGTACGTTAGTCTTGCGGATTTTCTCGAGTTCGCATCTTGCAATTTCATACTCGGATTTTATTTCATCGATTAGTTTGATGACTAAGGGAAACTCACTCCCTGCTTTTGTCGCCTCTAGAGTTTCACATAATGAAGACAGTTTCGATGCGCCAAGCATCAGGGCGCTGGATTTCAGGTTATGAGCCTGTCTTGCGGCCATTTTTAAATCTTTCTCGTTTAAATATTTTTCCATTGCGAGAATTTTTTGTGGACTGGTTGTAAAAAATAAATCAATAAATTCGTGAATTACATTTTTGCTTCCTGAAACCTGAAGCTTTTCAAGTCGATACAACGCACCAAGGTCGATCACGCGTTCGATACTTACAACATGAGCTGGGGAAGAACTCTTTAGTAAATACGTGGACATGATTTTATAAAGATATTCCTCATCAATTGGCTTCGATAGGTATTCATTCATTCCCGCGTTCAGGCATTTTTCTTTGTCGCCGGATTGTGCATTTGCGGTAAGGGCAATAATGGGAATATTAGAATATTTTATGGTTTTACTTTTGCGAATAATTTTCGCTGCTTCATAGCCATCCATTTCCGGCATTTGGCAATCCATCAAAATTAAATCAAACTGCTGGTCCCTGATGGAATCAATCACTTCGTTGCCATCAGCAACGACATGAAATTTGCAGCCCATCTTTGTAAGCATGCGGGTAATGACATGCTGATTGATCAGATTATCTTCGGCAACCAGGATGCGCGCATTCAGCGGCACAAATTGTCCACCCTGTGTTTTATTAGAGACTTCGGAATTGGGGGAGCGCATTGCGGGTAAAAGAGGTCCCTTTGCCAAAGTCAGTTGCACGCGAAAAACAGTCCCATTTATATCGTTGCTTTCAAAATCAATGACTCCGCCCATTTGACTGACCAGACGTTTCGAGATTGAAAGCCCAAGACCTGTGCCGCCATACTTTCGATTGCTGGTTGTTTCCGCTTGCGAAAAGGCTTGGAACATTCTCGATTTGGCTTCAAGTGGAATTCCTATTCCGGTGTCATAGATTTTAAATTCGACAGTGGCATCTGAAGGTGTCTCGGAAATAATTTTACACTGAACATCAATACCACCGCGGTCGGTGAATTTGATGGCGTTAGAGATAAGATTATTTAAAATTTGGCCAATCCTGCCGCAATCGGCAACAAGGTAGTTTTTAAGAGGCGCAAAGCTGTGTCGGAAGTATAGGCCTTTTTTTTCGGCGATGAAAGACGAAGGAATAAGAAGTTCGCTGAAATACTTCTGCAAATCAAACTCGACGGGTTCCAATTTCATTTTACCAGAATTTATTTTAGAAAAATCAAGCACGTCATTAATTAGTCCTAGAAGTGTTTGGGACGAAATCGAAATAGCACCAGAGATCTCTCGCTGATTTGGCGTCAGATCCTCTTCATCAAGGAACTTACTCATGGCAATAATCCCATTTAGCGGCGTGCGAATCTCGTGGCTGATACTTGCAAGAAAATCCTGCTTGGCCTGCATGGCAAGTTCAGTTTGCTGCTGACTGTAGCTCAAACTATTTAGTGTACTTCGTACAACGAATATCAATAGACCAACTAAGAATACACTGAGCAAGATTCCGAGCTTGATTAGAATTCCCATTTTAGAAATCTTAGAATTGGCTTGTTCTAATTTTGCCGTCAGTATTCCTTCAGCTCTTGATTCCATCACACTCAAAAGGCTGCGTGCCTCGTCAGCAATCGTTTCGCCTTGGCCAGATCTAATAAGAGCAAGCGCCTTCTCGCCCTTATCGCTCTTTCGAAGGATCACCACTTTTTTTGAAAATTCAATAAATTCGAAATATTTTATTTTTAATCGCTTTACTGCGTCTGCCTCTTCTGGATAGGTTTTCATTTGAGTCTCAAAATTTGAGAATGTTTTGTCGGCAGCACTAACTGACTCTTGAAATAGATCTAAAAAATCTTGCGTGCCCGCAATTGCGTATCCTCGTTGACCAGATTGCATCTCATTAATTATGCGACCGACGGCACGCAAACTTACCGATGTTCGAGTGACCTCACCTTGTATTGACATTGCATTCAGAGTGGATTGCTGAAAATACGAGAATACCAAACCTCCTGCAGCCATCAATACAAGAGTCAGTACGGATCCAAAAATGATGATCTTTTTTTGCTGTTTAACTTGATCTATCATAATAAAATGTAAATCCTTTGCTCCATAAAATGAGTTCACGACTGGGGTCGGCCATAATATGGTGCCGATCGATTTAATTCGACTCAGAATAGATCGGCTAAAATCCACTTTCACTAAAATTCGACCAATCATCTAAAGCTGTTTCCTAGACCACAGCCAATCTTTGCTCGAATGACTTTCTGTAGTGTTTGCAGGTCAATTGGTTTCGGCAAATGTAAGGGTGCACGCATACCTTCACCTAAAAACTCTGAAATAACCTGCTGATCGATCGCAGAAATAAGTACGAATGGAATTTTGCGATGTTGTTGCTGACAAATTTGCCAAAGTTCCATTCCGGTGTCTTCGCCCTCTAGATAGTGATCCGCAATAATTAGGTCGAAATTTGAATCTCTATACAGAAGGTGTTGCGCGGCTTTGGCTGATCTCACGACTCTTAGCTGTAGGTCTAGATCGGTCAATTTTACCGCATAGCTAATCAGCTTTTGCCATTGAGGATCATCTTCAACCAAAAGAATTCGTTTTAGATAACGTCTGGGATGAGTAATCTTTGTGTCAGTGCCATTGCTTGCATTTAATATTGTTTCCATCGTGCCTCCCTTATTCAGTGTTTATATGAATACTTTACTGCGCTGAAAACGGCGCAATATCGGGGGGAATTTAAGATTTCCTGACAACAAGGCTTATTGCTTTTAGAATGCGATTACGCAGGCTTAGATTGAGCCATCTCAATTTGAGAAAATTTGTAACCAATGCGGGGAACTGACTGGATGCATAGGGAAAAGGATCCAAGTTTTTGTCTAAGAGTATAAACATGAGTATCTACAGTTCGATCGGATACATTTCTTCCGTTCCCCCATAGCACATTTAAAATTTGTTCTCTGCTTAATACATGTTCTTCGTGCTGCAAAAAGTAATACAGCAACTTAAATTCGATGGGCGTTAAATCCAAACTCTGTTCGGCGGAACTGAATGTAATCGATGCTTTCTGCATGGCGGGGAAAATAGTGAAGGCGCCTTTGGAATAGACTTCATTCTTCTGGATCTGATCTTGGATTTTGAGTAGTTTAGCCTCTATGCGCGCTTTGAATTCCAATGGCTCAAAGGGTTTTACTAAATAGTCATCAGCCCCAAGTTTAAACGCAGTAACTTTGTCTGACGGGTCTGATCTTCCTGTTAAAAAAAAGATGGGCGTGTATTTCGTTGCATGATCTAGACGTAAGCGTGCGCATAAATTAAATCCATCGCCCTCTTGCAGTTCAATGTCTAGAATTATCAATGAATAAGTTTGAGACTTTAAGGCGGCGATGGCTGTCGTTGCAGATTCGACACAGGTTACATGAGAAAAATTTTGCAGTGCAAGGCGCACAAAAAGCTGCGTCTCTGCAGAGTCTTCAACTAAAAGGATTTGGCTTTTGGTCATCCGCCGTTTGTCTTTCTCGTTCGCTGTTCGAACGATTTCGAAATGATCCATTCTCGTAGTTTTTCCTGATGACTTCGGTTGATGCCAATAAAAGAAAGAAAACAGTCATACCCGCCACTTTTCGCCTTGGTGCAGGTAACGACCTTGATTTTTAAATTTTCAATTTTCAACTTTTTTAGAAAGTCGATATTGATGCAGTCCAAAACAAAGTCATCGCCGACTGAAAAGGGACAATTTAAAATCATGCCGCTGTTGCTGATCGAAACAAGTTTGAACGGCAAAGTGCAGTGACCAACGCCGTCTGGGTCGGTTGATGAAAAAATGATTTCTTCGAATTGCGGCAGGCCACCTAAAATTCTTTCAACACGTTTCAACAGATCAAATTTTTCTGGTGGCTTCAGTAAATATTCTTCCACACCCAATTTAGCTGAACGAGCGATATCGCTCGACTCTTTGCTGTTTGTAAGCATGATTGCAGGCAGATTAGAATACTTGGATTCCCTTAGTGACTTCAAAAACCCAAAGCCATTCATATGAGGCATTGAAATATCAACGATAACTAAGTCGAAGACGCCAGTCAGGACGTCATCCATACCGGTAAATCCGTCTTTCGCAACATGAACAGCAAAGCCAGATTGTGTTAAAAATGCAGTTAGAAGGTCCCTTATGAACTGATCATCATCGATAATTAATATATTCTTATGCAATTTTACCCCGCTGTTCAAAGATGGACAATGCAACACTTTCTATCTTTTTGAAGGTGTGAATTCTTAGTTCGAGGACCTCTAGATAAATATTTTTGACTATTTTTAGATCACCTGCAATCGCAAATTTCTCAAGTTCGCGAAGGCTTTTGCTCATAGCTGTGGCCCCAAACGAGTCGGCGCCTGGTAATGCCTTATGCGCCAATCGGCCAATTTTTTTTAAATCAGCAGAATCTTTGGGCGTTCCTTGATTGGCAAGTTCTTCTAGATTGTCAGAAAATGTTTTATAGAGTTTAAAAAATAACATTTGGTCGCAGTCGAGCTGTTCGCTAATAAATTTTTCGAGTAAATTTTCATTTAAAATTTCGTTTGTCATGGTCTAGATATCGGAAGTTTCAGCAAACTTTTTGAGTCTAGTCTGGGTAATTTTAGATAAGAAAAAGGTAATTACTTTTGGAAGCAACAGCGCTTAATTCCTGAGTTCAGGTTTGCTTCCGGCGCTGGAAGTAGGATCTAAACAAAGCCGAGCCGGATAGTTTAGGGTTTCGTTAAAAGGGAAATTTCAGAAAGGCTTTAAGCATATGTGCTTAGTGCTTTTGTCTAGAAAGTATTATTTAATTTTAAATTGTTTTTTTCCGATGCCAAAGCATTGATCTTTATTGGTTAATATTTTTATTTGGAGTCAGTCAGTATGAAGTCTTCTAAACTAAAAAATGAAATTCAATCAGATTTGGATATTCATAACATTGAAATTGATTACAATACCTATTTTTTTAAATTTTCACCGGATCTGATTTGCCTAGTGAACATCGAAGGATATTTTTCAAGATTAAATCAAGCATGGGAAAAACTTGGCTGGACCCTGGAAGATTTAAACAAAGAAAGTATATATTTTATGATTCATCCAGAAGACCATGAAAAAACAAAGGCACAGTTCGCAAAGCTTGCCAACCAAGTTGATCCCGTCAAATTTGAAAATCGTTGTGCAAACAAGAGTGGGGATTATCGGTGGTATTCTTGGTCCTGCTCTTTGGATAAAAGGTCAAACGTCGTCGTTTGCGCTGGCCGCGATATGACGGATGTAAAAACCATGCAAAGGAATCTAGAGGAAGCACAAAAAATTGCCCAAATTGGTTCTTGGGAATGGGATGTGAAAACAAATTTAATAACTTGGAGCAAGCAGCAATATCAAATTTACGGCCATGATTCATCATTGCCAATCACCTTCGAAATATACTTGGGTTATCTTTGCCCCAAGGAACAAACGCGAACGATAGAAGTTCTAGATAAAACTTTAAAAGGTGAAGGCGATTACGGCATTGAACATGAAATTACTAGGGGCGATGGGGAAACTCGCCTTATTTTAGAACAAGGATCGGTAGAATTTGACCTGAATCGAAAGCCAATCAGAATGTATGGTGCCAGTAGGGATATTACAGAAATAAAGCGAACTGAAAATCAATTGGTTGAAAACGAACGTCTATTATCGACGATACTAGACAATATGCCAATCGCGATATTTGGCAAAAATATTAAAAAGAATTTCCAATGGAATTTATGGAATAAAAGGGCCGAAGCTCTTTTTGGATTAGCGGCCAAAGAATGCATGGGGAAAAGTGATCACGACTATTTTCCTAAAGAACAAGCTGATTTTTTTAGAGCTAAAGATATCGAAGCCTGCCAGGTTCAAGGGATAATCGATATTCCTGAAGAAACTGCCCAGACGGCAAACGGCACAGCTCTTTTGCGCACCAAAAAGATTGTCATCAAAGATGCCAATGGTGAGCCAAGTATGCTTTTGGGAATGACTGAAAATGTCACTGAAGAGCGCAACTTGGTCAGACAATTAAATGAGACAAAAGAACGCCTTTCTATAGCCATTTCAGCAGTTAAGCTTGGTGTTTGGGATTGGAATTTAAAAACTCAAGTTTTAGTCTGGGATGATTTAATGTATGATATTTTCGATATTAAAAAAAATGATTTTAATGGAGCCTACGATGCATTTGAAAAAACACTGTTGCCCGCAGATGCCGTTCGTGTAAACCAAGAATTGCAATCAGCGCACTCATATCAGCGAATCAATTTCGAAAGTCAATTTCGTGTTCAAACAAATTCTAATTCTATTAAATACATTAAGTGCAGTGCGAAATGCTTCTATGACCAAGCAGGAAAAATTGAAAGAATGGTCGGGGTAAATTGGGATGAAACCGAGCATAAACTAGCAGAAGCGAATTTGATGAATACCGATAAAATGGCATCGTTGGGTGAAATGGCTGGGGGGATTGCCCATGAAATCAATAATCCATTGGCCATTATTCATGGATCGGCAAGCATGATCTGCCGCGAAATTTCCAATCAAAAATTTGATGTTGATAAAACTAAACAAGGTTTGAAAAAAATTGTTGAAACTACGGAACGAATCGCAAAAATCATCAAAGGACTGCGGTCGTTTTCAAGAAAATCAGATTCTGACCCCATGCAATGTATTAGGATTTCGCAGGTTATTGAAGACACCGTAGAACTTTGTAAGGAAAGATTTAAAAACCATTCGATTGATTTATCAATAAATTGCAATACGGATTCCATAATAGAGTGTCGGCAATCACAAATCGCACAGGTGATGATGAATCTTTTAGGCAATGCCATCGACGCAGTAGAAGCCCTTCCTGAAAAATGGGTTCGAATTGATACTTTCACAACTGGTGATGAACTTATATTGCACTTTACCGACAGCGGAGGAGGGCTTCCGCAGGCCATTGCAAAAAAAATAATGAATCCCTTTTTTACAACGAAAGAAGTTGGTAAAGGAACGGGACTGGGTTTGAGTATTTCGAAGGGAATTATGGAGTCTCACAATGGAAGTTTAACGTATGATCCGACTAGTAAAAACACTCGGTTCATTGTTCAGTTGCCCTTAAAGCAGGCCTCATAATCAGGCTTAAGTTTTTTTTAAAAAATCCGAATTTAATGAGAGGTATTTGTATGACCAAAGGCACATTATTAATCGCAGAAGATGAAATTGATTTTCGTAATATCTTAGTAGAATTAACAAAACCTTTTGCAGATGAGGTTTTGACTGCAACAAATGGCAAAGAAGCTTTGCAATTAGTTAAATCTGGCAAGGTTGATGCAGTTCTTACAGATATAAAAATGCCTTTGATGACAGGATTGCAATTTTTGGCAGAGACTAGAAGTCTTTTACTGCAAACGCCTGTGATCGTATTAACTGGTTTCGGTGATGTGGCTGCTTATCAAGAAGCAATTCGATTGGATGCAACGGATTTACTTGAAAAACCTTGTGACCATAGTTTAATTGAAACAGCTGTAAAAAAAGCACTCGCCTATGGAATGGCCCTGCGGAATATGGAAATCGAAATTGATCAGTTGTATGCGGATTCAAACTTACCAGCAGATAGCGTTGCCAAAATTAAAAAAATTCGTCGCTTGACCCAAGGAATGAAACTTGGATTTTCCAGTTACACAAAAAAAGCTAGTTAAATAAAAATTATACTTTTTGAATTCCTGCAAGAATTTTTTTGAATTCATCTTGGATTTCAGTTTTAAGATTGGGTTCGGCGAGTCCTGATATTTTTTTATACAAATCGTAGTAACTTGATAAAACCAACATTTCAACAGCGGCAAAGGAAACGGGATTTAGATCTGCTTCGGCGCTGCCTCGTAAAGCCAGTTCCAGCTCGAGATCTAATTCGGGATTCATTTCGGGTTCTGGTGCTGTTGCCGGCGCAAGTGCCGGGGCAACTGAGGCTGGCGTTGCAGCGACAACCGGTGTCGATTCTGTGATGGATTGTCCATCCATAATTTTTCTGGAGTTATCGCAACCCACTAAGAAATAATCAATCTGGTCTTTCGTTAAGGCCTTTTGTTCTTTGCATAAGATAAATTTATTTTCGAGTTCATGCATATGGGCCTGAAGTTTATTCAGTTCCAGCATTCCTGCAGTTCCTTTCAAACTATGAAAAGATCGAAAGATCGAATCATAATTACCGCCAGCTAATGCTCCACCTTGGTCCAAATTAAGAAAACACTTTTCTGCAGCATCCAAAAGCTCCATTGCTTCAAGTTTAAATTCTGCAAGTTCTTCTTCGGATAACACAAGGAACTCCTGTCTATGTCTTAGATCAAAGAATCTATCGGCAGCAGAAGATAAAACTAAATTAAAATTATTTACCTGCAGTTGAAAAATTCTGCTCAACATAATCTTATTGTTGAAATTTTATATTCATCTAATCACTCATGTAAAAAAAAACTCAGCCGATAGACAGAATGTGAAACAACATCAGGAATTAGCATGAACGATAATTCGCTTAAATCGAAAGAGGCTTTGTCTGAGTTTTGGACAGAGTGTGATGAAATCATTGAAAGAGTATCTGCACAGCTGGCTAGTTTTGAGCGCGGCGAATTTTCGCAAGAGCTGATAGATTCTATGTATCGCGATGTTCATACAATGAAAGGCACTGCCCAGCTTTTTGGTTTTTCTGAAATTTCCAAGATATTGCATCTTATAGAAACATCTTTAGAGCCAGTGCGTGACGGCCGAAAAAAAATCAGCCCGACGATGATCGAACTTTTATACAAAGGAATAAAGGTTATTGAAGGATTGCTGGCAAAGCTACAACTTAGCGGCGAAAAATCATCGCAGGATATGAGCGAAAGTGGTCTGCACATTATTTCAGAGGAAATTCATATTCCATCTGAAAGTCCAGCCTTTGATGAAAAAGTAAATGAAACAACAACAGTTGCTGATGAATTTATTCTTCAAAAGTTAGCACCCATTATAACAGTCGAAAACACACAGGAAAAATCAATGGAAAATCCAGTTAAGAATTTATCAATGGCGACAGAAAAACCTGAAAAACACGAAAAAGAAGAATCTAGCACAAGTGATTCTTCTTCAACCATTCGAGTTCCGGTTCCACTACTAGACAAATTAATGACTCTGATGGGTGAAATGGTTTTGGTTCGGAATCAAGTTTTGCAATATTCCAGTCGCAGTGATGATTTAGAGTTTTTAAACTTAAGCCAACGTCTGGATGTCGTCACCAGCGAGCTGCAAGGCGAGATGATGAAAACACGCATGCAGCCAATCGGAAATATTCTAACTAAATTTCAAAGATTGGTTCGTGATTTATCTAAGGACTTGGGTAAAAAGATCGATTTGGTTTTATCCGGAACAGAAACTGAACTGGATAAAACTTTGCTCGAGGCCGTGAAAGATCCGCTGACCCATATTATCCGTAATGCCTGCGACCATGGCGTCTAAAAAATTATCGACCGCAAAGCCGCTGGGAAAACAGAAAACGGCAGCATCACAGTCCGAGCTTTTCACGAGGGTGGACAGGTAATTATCGAAATCGCGGATGACGGCAAAGGCTTAGACCGCACGAAATTACTGAATAAAGCCGTAGAAAAAGGTTTGATCGAAAAAGACCGCATGACCACAATGTCAGAACGAGAAATTTTCAATATTATATTTTTACCCGGATTTTCCACAGCAGCTCAGGTCAGCAATATTTCTGGTCGAGGTGTGGGCATGGATGTGGTCAAAACCAACATCGAAAAAATTGGCGGTTCAGTAGAGCTAAACAGTAAATTGGGCCAAGGCACATCTATTCGACTAAAAATTCCTCTGACTCTAGCGATAGTTCCAGCCATGATTGTGGCTTCACAAACAGAAAGATACGCTATTCCTCAAGTTAAATTGGTAGAATTAGTGCGCATTGATGGATCAACGCCTGAAAATAAAATTGAACTACTTCAGGGAAAGCCGGTTTACCGATTGCGTGGAAATTTATTGCCTTTGGTTGGATTGAAAGACGTTTTAGGATTTCAACAGGACCAGCCCAACCAAACCAGCAATCAAGAAGTTTTCAATATTGTTGTTTTAAAAGCTGAAAGACAAATGTTCGGTTTGATTGTCGATGAAATTCAAGACACCGCAGATATTGTGGTTAAACCACTAAGTAGTTTTTTGAAATCGCTATCCGTATATTCCGGAGCAACCGTTTTAGGGGATGGTTCTGTCGCATTAATCCTAGATGTATTAGGAATTGCACAAAGAATGCATTTGACAGGCGAGTCGTCTGAACAAATTAAAAAGGAAAACCAAAGCGAAATAGTTGTGCGCGAAGAAAATACACAGGAATTCTTGCTTTTCAAATTGAATTCAAAAAGCAAGCATGCTGTGCCACTGGACTTAGTTCATCGCCTAGAAGAATTTAAGCGCGCTGACATCGAGTTTTCCGGAGACCAGCCCGTTATGCGTTACTGCGGAGCAATTCTTCCGATTATTTCATTGAATGAGTTTTTAAAATATCCCAAAAATTCTTCAGTAGAAGAATCTGAATTTATGTCTGTGATCGTGACTCAAAAAGGCAATCGATATTTTGGAATCGAAGTAAATGAAATCCTAGACGTTCTGCGCACGGAAGCAGAGCTGGACGAACAGCTTTGCGATCGCAAAGGAATTTTGGGCGGCCTGATTGCAAACGAAGAAGTGATTATTGCCGTTAATAGCATAGAAATCCTAGACCAAGTAACCAAGAAACTTTCCAACGGCGAAGAAACAAAAAGCAAAGACATATCACAAGATCTGTCGACACAAAGAGGTCTGCATAAAATTCTGTATGCCGAAGACAATGCTTTTTTTAGAAAACACATTACCGGAATTTTGCAAAAAGCTGGTTACTCGGTAACAACAGCCTTCAATGGATCAGAAGCTTTGTCGAAACTAGAAGAAGCCCCGCAGGAAACTTATTCAATGGTTCTTTCGGATATTGAAATGCCAAGAATGAATGGCCTTGAACTGGCAACGAATATTCGTAAGGAAGCCAAGTGGAAAGACTTGCCTTTGATTGCCCTGACGACCTTAAGCCAGGACGCACATGTTGAAAAAGGCAAACAAGCTGGGTTTAATTCTTACTTGGAAAAATTGAATCCGGAAATTCTCCTGCAAACTTTAGATCAAATTGTTGCAAAAAGGGCGGCGTAAATGAGTTCAGAGGCAATTTCAATTTCAAGGCGCAGCGAAACCACAAGACAGTATTCCACATTTTATGTGGCAGATCGTTTGTATGGCATCGACGTCACGCAAGTTCAAGAGGTAACCAAGCCCATGTTGCTGTCGCAAATTCGTTTGGCACCAAACTATATTAAAGGACTGATTAACTTACGAGGCCAAATTGCCACAGCTATTGGGCTGCGAGAACTTTTTGGATTGGACAGTGAAAACGAAACAGAAAAAATGACCGTCGTTTGTCGAGTCGATGGGAATTTATTATCCTTACTAGTGGATCGTATTGGTGATGTAATGGAAGTGGCGCAAAATACCTTTGAACCATCACCAGACACCATGGATCAAAAAATTCAAAAATTTATGCAAGGAGTTTACAAAACTTCAGATTCGTTACTGACCGTGATCGCAGTCGATTCAATTTTTAAACAATTAAATAAAAAAGATTAATTTAAACCATAAACGGGGGAAAAAATGAATAAAACAGCAACAGCAACAGGACTTGATGAAAATGAAATGGAAATCATCAACTTAAAAGGCACAGTCGAGGCAATCGGCCGCAGCCAGGCGGTGATTGAATTCAAAATGGACGGCACGATTGTGACTGCCAACGAGAACTTTTTGAAGACACTTGGGTATGACTTAAGGGAAATCCAAGGTCAGCATCACAAAATATTTGCAGAGCCAAGCTATTCCGGAAGCATTGAATACAAGATGTTTTGGGATAAATTAAACCGAGGTGAGTTCGATGCAGGCGAATACAAACGCATTGGCAAAGGCGGCAAAGAAGTCTGGATTCAAGCGTCTTACAATCCAATTTTAGATGCAAGCGGAAAGCCTTTCAAAGTCGTTAAATTTGCATCAGATGTAACTGCTGCAAAACTTAAAAATGCAGAATTTGAAGCCAAAGTGGAAGCGATATCGAAATCCCAGGCTGTGATCGAGTTCAACCCAAACGGAACAATCATTGCTGCCAATGAAAATTTCCTGAAAACTTTAGGTTATGACATGAAGGAAATCGTTGGCAAACATCACAGAATGTTCTGTGAACCAAGCTATACGAATACATCCGAATATACATCTTTCTGGGATAAATTAAATCGTGGCGAATTTGATGCTGGCGAATATTTACGCCTTGGAAAAGGTGCTAAGCATGTTTGGATTCAAGCTTCCTACAATCCAATTTTTGATTTGAATGGCAAAGTTTATAAAGTCGTTAAATTCGCGACAGATATTACAACAGTGAAAACCATGATTCGTTCGATGGAAGAAACAGCAAATAGTTTAGCTGCTTCTGCCAACGAGTTGATGGCGACTGCAACACAAATGTTAGACACAGCTGGAAAAACAAACGAACAATCACAATCTGCTTCTAGCGCAGCAAATGAAGTTTCGGTTGGAGTCAGAACTGTTGCAACCAATACGGAAGAAATGACTGCATCGATCAAAGAAATCGCAAAATCTGCGAATGAATCTGCAGAAATGTCTAGAACCACTTTGGGCAGAGCACAAGACACCAACAAAACCATTACCCAATTGGGTGTCAGCAGCCAGGAAATTGGCAATGTGATCAAAGTGATTAGCTCGATTGCGCAACAGACTAACTTGTTGGCGCTAAATGCGACGATCGAAGCAGCTCGTGCGGGTGATGCTGGAAAAGGTTTTGCGGTTGTTGCCAATGAAGTTAAGGAATTGGCAAAACAAACTGCAAAAGCCACTGAGGACATTACAAATAAAATCGGAGCAATCCAAACTGATTCGAAAGCAGCCGTCGAGGCGATTGCGGGAATTTCTCAAGCAATGGAAAAACTCAATGCTATTTCGGGAGCAATTGCAGCTTCGGTCGAAGAGCAAACAGCCACAACGAATGAAGTTTCTCGCGTGGTTTTGGAATCAACCAAAGGTGTTGAATCGATTGCAGATGCCATAGGAAAAGTTTCTTTGTCAGCGACAGAAAACAAGTCCTCTTCTGAACAAACATTGACAGCAGCGAAGGGTTTATCCGAGTTAGCAGAAAAACTGAAAACTTTGGTGCGAACAGTTCAAGCTGCATAGATGGAAAACATAAAAGTCCTTATCGTAGATGATTCGGCCGTCTTTCGAACACAGATTGCCGCAGGTATTTCTGGAATAGAGGGATTGGAAATTGTAGGGTCTGCTGCCAATGGTAAGCGGGCCTTAGATCAAGTCTTGGAAAAAAAGATTGATTTGATTATTTTAGATATGGAAATGCCGATCATGAATGGTCTGCAACTTTTAGAAGAGTTAGGAAAGATAAAATCCAGTTCTCAGGTGATTATGTTTTCGGCCGCTACAAAAAACAGTGCCTTGAATACGCTTCAGGCACTCAATAACGGTGCATTCGATTTTGTTTTAAAGCCAGATGCTTCTCAGAATCAGAATGAATCTCCTGCAAGCAAAATCCGCGAAGCTTTACAGCCAAAGATTTTAGCTTTGAGAAGATTCCTTCAAAAAAACACCGATTTTGATCAGAAGAAAATAGAACCAGTTGCACGGAAAGTTTTGCCAGTTAACCCCGAGGCTATTGTCATTGGTTCATCCACTGGCGGTCCGGGTGCACTTGAAAAAATTTTTACAAACTTTGTAGTCGGCTCGCACTGTCCAATGTTTATTGTTCAGCATATGCCCCCGGTTTTCACAGCAGCTTTTGCAGATCGACTAACATCAATATCAGGCTTACAATTCTGCGAGGCAAAACACGGTGATCTTGTTGAAAACAATCGAATCTATATTGCTCCAGGCGATTATCATATGAAACTGAGAAAAAATGGGTCGCAAGTGAATATTGTCCTGGATCGTTCTGACCAAAGAAACTATGTTCGTCCAGCAGTGGATTTTTTGTTTGAAACTGCTGCGGATGTTTATCAATCCAAAACTCTTGGATTTGTACTGACGGGCATGGGCGAAGATGGAAAATTAGGTTCCGTCGCACTAAAGTCAAAAGGTGCCTGTATTGTTATTCAAAACAAAGAAAGCTGTGTCGTTTGGGGAATGCCGCGAGCTGTTCATGACGTCGGCGCCTATGACCATGAAATGAATTTAGAAGATATTCGCAGACAGCTTACGGGCTATATTAAAAAACAAGACATTCAAACTAGGAAGGCCGAATGAAAAAACTATTTGGACAGTATCTGGTTGAAAAGTCCCTAGTGACGGAATCTGATGTTTTAGCAGCCGTCATTGAACAAATCGGCAGCACTCGATCGCAGGCAGAAATTTTATACCAAACAAAAATGATTTCAGAGGCAGATCTTCTGAAGGCTTTGGTATTTCAATCTTCACGAAAAGTGGATTTTAAAAGTGCGTGTTCAAAATTGGGGTTATGGAGTTCAGGTATCGAAAATGAATTGATACAAAAACAGAATTCAGTCAAAAAACCCATCGGGCAAATTTTATTGGACCAAGGCAAAATTAAATCCGAAGATCTTAATAAGGCTTTACAAGATTATTTTTCAGTTTTGGCCGAAGAAGCTACTTCAGATGTTTTAGCAGATCCGTTTTTAGAAAATCCAGTGGATCCTTTATTTTTTCAAATGTTAAAAGACCCACTTAAGTTTAAATTGTATGAGTATTTTAATGATTTTGTTTTAGTTCCTGACCAACGTACTGAAACTTTAGTAAAAGTTTTTGAAATAACCAAATATTTAAAAGGACTTTGCGCCCTTTACGAAAACCAAATTGTATTAGATTTCATTGGGAGAATCGAAGAGTTTATGCGTACAACCCAAGATTTGGGAAATGCAGACGAACCAGCATGGATGCAGTTAAGCAAAGTTGGAACAGATGCGGTGACGGCAATTTGGTTGTTCAAGGAAGTTTTCAGTCAGCCTTATGGCCCTGAGGCTTTTGAAAAAATCCAATCGGCATTTGCTGAATGTCAAAAACAAATTCCTCATTTCGAAAAGAATGTAAAGGCAGCATGAAAACAGCAGCTGAACAAAATCTACTAGAACACTTTGGCCGCTGGATTCAAAAAGAAACTGGAATTACTTACAGTTCAGATAATTTTTTTCAGTTGCAAAGCCGTCTAGAAGAAATATGCAAAAAAATAAAAGCCGAAAGCCTTGAGGCGCTTTATAACGACCTTTCAAAAGGGATTAATAAATCCACACGCCAGCTTTTTATTGATACAATCACAAATAATGAGACTCTTTTTTACCGAGATATACGCATTTTTAATACTTTCAGGAATTTTATTTTGCCTGAAGTAATCAAAAAAAAATCAATACAAAAGAAAATCCGTATTTGGTCAGCTGCCAGCAGCACAGGACAAGAGGCATATTCTTTGGCCATGATTATGGAAGAAAGTAATCTGAAAAAAGATAAATTTGAGATCGAGATAATTGCCAGCGATATTTCGGAACGTGCGTTGGAGAAAGCTAAGTCAGGAATTTATTCTAATTTAGAAATTAAGCGCGGACTAAGTGATGAACAAACTCAAAAGTATTTTAAACAGACAGCAGATCAGCAATGGGAAATTAGACCAGAAATAAAGCGGTCTGTGCAGTTTCAAAAAAAGAATCTTTGTGAAAGTCTG
>JBBQHD010000034.1:0-21685 GCA_038323665.1 Bdellovibrionales bacterium | reverse complement strand
TTTGTTTTTAGACATTGAGGTTTCGCCCGTCGTTTTGACCCAGATTTGGCACAAAGGCAGTATCACTTTAAACGGTGTCAGCCTGACCATTAATGAAATTAAAGATAATCAGATATCGGTTTGTTTAATTCCCGAAACTTTAAAAATGACCAATTTAAATTTTTTAAATGTCGGCGACAGGGTCACCATCGAAACCGATTGGTTGGCGAAAACGATGTCCCGACAAGCAGAAAGAAAATATGAATAGCACCGAAGAATTGATCGAAGACATTCGCAATGGAAAAATTGTTTTGCTGGTGGATGACGAAGACCGCGAAAACGAAGGCGATTTGGTTTTGGCCGCCGACTTTGTCAGTCCCGAAGCCATTAACTTTATGGCCAAAGAAGCTCGCGGTTTGATTTGTTTGTCCTTGTCCCCGCAGCAAGTCGATCGACTGGAATTACCGATGATGGTGCGCGACGATATGAATTTTTCCCCGAACCAAACAGCCTTCACCGTCAGTGTCGAGGCATCCAGCGGAGTTTCCACGGGAATTTCTGCAGCGGACCGATCGCACACCATTCGCGTGGCTGCAAATCCGCAGGCCAAGCCCAGTGATGTGCGCATGCCGGGACATATTTTCCCCATTCGCGCACAAAGTGGTGGAGTGTTAAAACGTGCGGGACATACCGAAGGCAGCATTGATTTGGCGACATTGGCAGGATTGCAGCCAGCAGCTGTAATTTGCGAAGTCATGAATGACGATGGCACTATGGCGCGCGTTCCAGAATTAAAAGCTTTTGCAAAAAAACATGGAATTAAAATTGGCACTATTGTCGATCTGATTAAATACCGATTGCAGCACGAATCTTTGGTGGAAGAAGTTTATTCGCAAAAAATTGAATTCAAAGGTTTTGAAAATTTAGTTTTAAAAGTTTTCCGTTCGAAAATCGATCAGACCGAACATTTGGTTTTCCAAAATGGCGTGATCGATCGCAATCACGAATGTCTGGTGCGCATGCAACAGGATCATTTTTTACGGGATATTTTTAATACGATGAAATTCAATCGCTCGATCTTTTTTGAAGTGTTGGGCAAGATCGCTAAAAATGAACCCTCGGTCATGGTGCTGCTGCGTGGATCGAATCGCCCGCGCATTGCCAGTGAAGTTGAATATTTATTAAATCCAGCATCGACTCAACCTGTGCCGATGGATGATCGGGATTATGGAATTGGTGCGCAGATTTTGCGGGCCTTGGGTTTGCAAAAAATTAAACTTTTGACCAGTCAAACAGACCGCAAAGTAGGGCTGAAGGCTTTTGGTTTAGAAGTTGTGGAAATGATTCCCTTAGCTAAAATTTAGGAAGTAGGATTTTTTATGTTTGTTGAACAAAAATATAAAATCGCGATTGTGACCAGTCGGTTTAATTCTGAAATCACGGATTTACTGAAACAAGGTGCTTTGGCTGAATTAAAAAAAGCCGACTGCCTGATTCAATCCGTCGATGTCCCTGGGGCCGTGGAAATTCCTTTGGCGGCGCAAGCATTGCTCGAGGCTGGATTTGATGGTGTGGTGGTTTGCGGTGCCGTGATACGCGGCGATACCTCGCACTATGATCTGGTCTGCAACAGTGTCGAACGCGGAATCACCGAACTGATGCTGCAGTATAAAAAACCTATTGGCTTTGGCGTGATCACTACCGAGAATGAAGAACAGGCCCAAGCGCGCGCGGGTGGATCCATGGGAAACAAAGGTGCCGAGGCAGCCCTTGTGACTTTGGAAATGCTGGGCGTTTTAAAAAAGATTCGCGCAGAAAAATTTGAAGGAAAAAATATTTGAAACGAGTTCTTTCGAAAATTGAAAAAACAGTTTTAGAAAATCAAAAGCGCAAACGGGAAATCATACTCATTTTTTGCTTGTCGCTTCTGGTGGTGTTCTTAACTTGGTTTGAAATTCGTTTGTTTGCGACCAGCCAGAAATTGCCCTTTGTTCACAGCATTTTCTTTTTCGGCTTGGTTAATTTTAATATTATCTTGCTGCTGCTGTTGCTGTTTTTTATTTTCCGAAATGTCGTTAAAGTTTTCCTGGAAAGTAAAGGTGGAGTTTTCGGCAGTTCCTTAAAATCAAAATTGGTCGCGGCTTTTTCAGCTTTTAGTTTTATTCCGACTTTGCTGGTGTTTGTGATTTCGGTTTTTTATATCAATGCCAGTTTTGATAAATGGTTCAGCGTTAAGATGGTGGGGATTCTAAAAAGTTCGCTGGAAGTGCAGAATGCTTTTTATTTTAATACCAAACAGCGTAATTACCATTTCGCCCATGAAATTGCCGATCGTTTTGAAAAAGAAAAAAATCTGGATAAAAATATTCCTGAACTTTTGCAAAAATATCAAAAAGATTTTTCTTTGGATGTGGTCGAGTTCTATCCTTCGAAACTAGCTGCTGGAAGGATTTTAAAACTTTCCGAAGATTCTGTTTTAACGACAGCGCCGGCCTTGCCCGATGAGTTTTTAAAACGCGGATTTAAAAACCAAGCCGAGACCAGTTTGATTCAGCCATTTCGCGAAGGAAATTTAGTGCGCGCTTTGGTTCCGGTGCGCTCGCCGCCCGGGGCAATTGTGGTCAGCAGTTTCGTTCCGCTGTCGCTGATTTCGCGCATCAATGATGTGTCGGCAGCTTATGAAGAATTCAGGGATTTAAATCCGATCGAGTATCCGCTGAAATCCATTTACATTATTGTTTTGGTGCTGATGACTTTGGTGATTTTATTTGCCGCCACTTGGTTTGGATTTTATTTGGCCCGAGAACTTTCTACGCCCTTGGTTGCCCTGGGCGAAGCAACCCAACGGGTTGCTGGCGGGGATTATACTCCGGTGGAAATCAATACCGGCAGCAAGGAATTAAATATTCTAGTCACTTCGTTTAATAAAATGACACAGAATTTGGCTTCATCGGAAAATCATTTAAAAGGCACGCTGAATTATTTAGAAGTCGTATTAAGAAACGTCAGCACCGGTGTGATCGCCATTGATAAAACCGGGCGTATTTCCAATATCAATCAGCACGCGGCAGACCTAATGAAAATTAAATCTGAACAGTATATCGGTAGGCCCGTTCGCGATCTGTTAAATTCTGAGTATTTCCGAATTTTCGCAGAACTTTTAAAATCCATGCAGGAAAACCAAGTCGACAGCATTCAACGGGAATTCAAACTTGATGTGGACGGGGAAACGTTACCGCTGTTGATGAATCTTTCGATTTTGCGGGATCAAAGTGGCGAATCAATTGGAAAAGTTTTGGTGTTCGACGATCTGTCGCAAATTGTGAATGCGCAAAGGGCTGCGGCTTGGACGGAAGTGGCGCGCAGGATTGCACATGAAGTCAAAAACCCGCTGACACCGATTCAGTTGTCGGCGGAACGTCTGCGTAAAAGATTTGGCGAGCAAATTAAAGATCCTGTGTTTAATGAATGCACTTCGATGATCATTCAGCAGGTCGAAGATATGAAGAATCTTGTGAATGAATTCAGTCAATTTGCCAGACTTCCGCAAACTAAAATCGTCAAAGCTTCGATGCTGGAAGTCGTCAATGAAGCAGCCGAAGTTTTCCGAACCGCGCACCCCCAAGTAAAACTAGAAATTAATTTCGATGAAAAAATTCCAGATTTCAAATTTGACCCTGTGCAAATGAAAAGGGTTTTTGTAAATTTAATCGATAATGCCTTGTCCGCTTGCAGCGACTCATCCGAACCAACCATCCGTATCGAGGCAGGAATGAATTCTGATTTGCAGGTGATAAAAATTTCCATCGCCGACAATGGCGTGGGCATTCCCAGTAATTTACGCGCCCGCATTTTCGATCCCTATTTCAGCACCAAGCCCAGCGGAACCGGCCTTGGGCTGTCGATCGTTAAGCGCATTATCGAAGATCATAATGGCTTTATCCGCGCCACCGAAGTCCGCCCCCGCGGCACCGCGATTGTGATTGAAATGCCTTTGCAATACGAGCGGGACTGGAAACGCGCACAGAGTTTGGTTTAGTTTTTTAGCCTTTAAATTGCCTCGGCAATTGACGGACCCCAGTGACAAAGTCATAGTGCTTTTGGAGAATAAAGTTCATGAAAATTTTGATTATTGATGACGAAGAAGCAATCCGAAAAACTTTGGGCGCGTCTTTGGAAGACGAAGCTTATACCGTTGAACTGGCCAAAAACGGCGATGAGGGTTTGGAACTTTTAAAAACCTTTCAACCGCAGATTTGTTTTTTGGATATTTGGATGCCCGGTTCTTTGGACGGGGTAGAAGTTTTAAAAAAAGCCCGCGTCGAATTTCCTGGCACAGAATTTATTATGATTTCGGGCCACGGCACGATTGAAACAGCCGTTCGTGCGACTAAGTTGGGTGCATGGGATTTTATCGAAAAACCGCTTTCCATTGATAAGGTTCTGATCGCTTTGCAAAACCTGCAGCACTATATGCAGGAAAAAGAAGAAAAACTGGCCTTCCTCAACAAGCTGCGAAAATCCATCGCACTTTTTGGCGAGACCAAAGAAATTGTGCAATTGAAAAAAGTTATTTCTGAAGTTGCTCTAGGAAAAAGTTGGGTGTTTTTAACTGGCGAAGCCGGTGTTGGAAAAGAATTAACCGCACAAAATTTGCACTACCTAAGTCCCCGCGCCAGTCGTCCTTTTATCGATATGAATATCACGCAAATTCCAGAAGATTTATTGGAATATGAATTATTTGGTTTTGAAAAAGGCGCTTTACCCGGCGCAGACAAAACCAAAAAAGGTAAATTGGAATTGGCCCACGGCGGGACTATTTATCTGGAAGAAATCGCAGCCCTGCCCAAAGAAGTTTTGGCGAAACTGTTCCAAGCTTTGGAAGAAAAACGAATTTTCCGTATGGGCGGGTTAAAAGAAATTCCCATTGATGTGCGTTTGGTTGCTTCGTCGTTGCAACAACTGCAGCCGGGATTTTTTCCTCCGCACGAATTGGTGCCTTTAAGAATTCCCCCGTTGAGGGATCGTTTGGAAGATCTGCCCATTCTGGTTGTGCATTTCAGTGATCAATTCGCCCGCGAAAGCGGAATGCACACCAAAACTTTTTCAGAAAAAGCATTGGAATTGATGAAGGGATACGGCTGGCCAGGAAATATTCGCGAACTGCGCAATTTTATCGAACGAGTTTATATTTTAACCCCCAGCGAATTTGTCGATGCCCATGATTTACGATTTGCTGGATTAAATGAAAATCAAAACGAAGAAGCCGAATGGCTGGGAAATTTCCGCGAAGCCCGCGCGCGTTTTGAAAAAGAATATTTGATTCGCAAGATCCAAGAAAATGGCGGCAATATTTCTAAAACAGCTGAAACCATTGGTCTTGAACGCAGTTATTTGCACCGCAAAATTAAAACCTACGGCATCGAGGTTGGCATATGAGATGGTCACAAACCCATCTGTATACCTTGCGCGAAGCCCCCAGTGATGCAGAAATTCCTAGTCATAAATTAATGATCCGCGCAGGCCTTATTAAAAAAGTTGCTCCTGGTTTATACTCCTATGGTGTTTTGGGTTTGCGCGCGATTCGCAAATTTGAAAATATCATCCGCGAAGAATTAAATAAAAAATCCTGCAACGAAATCCTGATGCCGATGGTGCAACCCCGAGAACTATGGGAAGAAACCAAACGCTGGAGCGAAATGGGAGCAGGCCTTTTAAAATTTCAAAACCGCAATGAACATTGGTTTTGTCTGGGGCCGACACACGAAGAAGTGATCACCGATTATGTTCGCAATGACTTAAAATCTTACAAAGATTTGCCCCGCAATATTTATCAGATTCAGACCAAATACCGAGACGAAATTCGTCCTCGTTTTGGTTTAATGCGCGGCCGCGAATTTATTATGAAAGATGCCTATAGTTTCGATGCCGATCAGGCGGGTGCGCAGAAATCTTACGAGGCGATGTATCAAGCCTATCAAAGTATTTTTGACCGATTGGGATTGGATTACCGAATTGTGCAAGCGGATGCCGGAAATATCGGGGGCAGTCAGACTCACGAATTTCAATTATTGGCCGAAGCTGGTGAAGACGCACTGTTGGTCAGTGATACAACCAATTTTGCAGCTAATGTCGAAGTTTGCCCAGCCATTGATTTTGAAGAAACAGCAGTCAGCAAAGAAGAGCTGAAAGCCAAAGAAGAATTTGCGACACCAGGTTTAAAAACGATCGATGCCTTGGAAAAAGCCTTAAATATTCCAGCAAAAAATTTAGTCAAAACTATTTTTGTTTCTATGAATGAAGGCTTTGATAAAAAAGACCAAAGGTTATTGCCAGTTTGCGTTTTGCTTCGCGGCAGTGATGAATTGAATTTGGTAAAATTAAAAAATATTTTAGGATTGTCCAATCCACCCAGAATGCTAACGGACGAAGAAGTTTTTGAAGTCAGTGGCGCACATCCCGGCAGCTGCGGGCCGAATGGCCTGCAAATTCCAATTTATGCCGACAATGGCTTGCAAAATGCGAAAAACTTTATCACCGGTGCCAACAAAGATGGATTTCATTTGCGCAATGTGAATTTCGAAAAAGATTTTCAACTGAAAAAATTTGCAGATCTAAGAACTGCCAGGGTTGGTGACAAATGCCCAGAATCCACTGGTAAATTAAAAGCTTTTCGCGGCATCGAAGTCGGCCACGTATTTTATTTGGGCAAAAAATATTCCGAAATAATGAAGGCAAGCTTTTTAGATTCTCAAGGCAAAAGCCAAGCCTTTGAAATGGGTTGTTACGGAATAGGTGTAACCAGGGTTGTGCAGGCTTGCATCGAACAAAGTCACGATGCGGACGGAATCATTTGGCCCAAATCGATTGCGCCATTTCAAATTCATTTCTGTTTATTGGATCTGGATCCCGAAATGTTGCAAACAGCATTGAATTTAAAAACTGATTTGGAAAAACAAGGGTTAGAGGTTTTCCTAGATGATCGCAATGAAAGACCCGGCAGCAAATTCAAAGACGCTGACCTGCTTGGTTTACCAATGAGAATTGTCTTAGGTAAAAAAAGTTGGGATCAATCTGAACTGGAAATTTTCAACCGAAAAACTAAGACCGCGCAAAAACTTTCGGTCAAAGATAAGTCGGATACCAAAACCATCGCGCAGGAATTGGCCAAGATTTACACTAGTTTTTAAGAGAAAAATTTACGTTTTTGAAATGATTTCTGATCATCCCTGGAAATATTTGTTTTACGAACCGTGAATTCTCTGTTCTACAGTAGGTAATTCGTAACTGTAGCTGCTGAAATCGAAAGGAGTTCCCCATCGCTTCTTCAATATTGCAAAACCGAACTGCTGGTCTTTTGAAACAAAATAAAGATCTTATCATTTCAATTTGGGCGAACAGATCGCGTATTTTATTTCCTGCACCAAGATATTTGGATAAATTAGCTTTGTATGATGCACTTCCTGAACTTATCGATGGAATCATTCAGGTACTTAATGGCGGCGACGACAGCGATTGTCGAGAAGTTGCAAAAGAACACGGCGAACAGCGTGCATCCTTGTCTGGTTACAGCCTTAGACAAGTATTGTCAGAGCTGAAGGTTCTTCGGGAAACAATTTTCGAGATTTTGGAAAAAGATCACCCAATTCTTGAAAAGCGAGACCGAGATATTATTTTAAACTGTATTTCATCCAGCAATATTGGCACCGGCGCAGAATTTATGCGCATCCATATTGAAGAAAAAAATCAAGTCATCACAGAAATTAAGGAAGCCGTAAAACAAGTAGAATTGGAACTAGATGATTCCTTGACCACGATTGAAAGACTGGAATCTGAACAACGGCTAAGAGATTTATTTGTAGCAACATTGACCCATGATCTGAAAAATCCGTTATCCGCAGCCAAATTGAGTATTCAGATCTTATCGAAAAAACAGGTCAACGAATCAGATTTTAAAAAGATTGTTAATCGAATTACCCGTAGCTTAAGTCGAGCCGAAAATATGATCGATTCTTTACTGGATGCCAATCAGATGAATGCGGGCAAGCCATTAGACTTTATTAAAAATAAATATGATGTTGTTGATCAGATTTCTGAAATTGTGAATGAAATGTCGGAACTTAATACGACGAAAAAAATTAACTTTACGCCGGCTAAAGACCCCATCATTTGTAATTTTTCTTACGAAAAAATTGCACGTGCGATCAGTAATTTGCTTTCCAATGCAATCAAGTATGGAGACAGTGGCTGTCCTATCACAGTTAAAGTTGAAGAAATCGGGCAGAGCGTGCGTATTTCTGTGCATAATGAAGGACGAGCAATCCCGCCAGAAGAACAAAGCTCGATTTTTGAACCATTTTTTCGTTCGCAACAAGTGCGTTTTGGTAAACAAAAAGGTTGGGGCCTTGGACTGACGCTGGTTCGTGGAATCATCGAGGCGCATGGTGGGGAAGTAAAATTAGCAAGTAATCCCGATATGGGAACCACCTTTTCGCTGATACTTCCAAAAAATATGGATGCGTTGGAACAGCCGCGGAATTTAAAGCTTTGATGGTGAATTTAAACTATTTTCAGAAAAAAGATTTTGGGGATTTAAAAAATCAAAAGCCGCCAATCGCCGTGCCTGAAAAGAATCGATCGATTTAAATTTAAAACTTGCCCACTGAATTTTGGTAAGGGCTAAATCTGTTTTTCTAAGTTTCTGCCAAAAGCATTTTCGTTGTTGAGGACTTGCTGATTTTAAGTTTTGCATGCCTAAACCATTCAATTCGAAAACATCTGTCGTGCGGGCAGTGTCCATGCCTTGGGTTGCCATTTTTTGATTGATCGTAGCTATGTCGATCCGTGATCGTCCTTTCCCGTAAAAATTAGGTCCTGTATCCTCGGTCAATGCCAAAAAGAAATCTTTCGGAAGTTTATGGTGAAATTTCTTTTCCATGTCCACCCCGTAGGATTTGAGTGTATTCCAAAGCCCGCGAACATGGACTAGAAGCAAGCACCGAGTTTCTCGAAATTTATTTCCGCATCGGTCGACAAAATTAATTTCCGCGCTGTTTGCTTTCGAGGTCACCTGATCCATGGCCACAGTTACTGGAAGACCATGAGATACGGCATGCCTAAAATTTTGTGCAAGTTCTGAACGAGAAGTGCTTTTGCCCCCTTCGATGCCGCCGCCACCAGGATTATAAAATGTTGCGTGCGTAACAAAAGGATTTTGAGCAACGCCTGTTTTATAATGAATGCCCTGATTAAGATCGGGACTTGGACATTGGGCAAAAGATGCAATACTCCAAGTCAAAAAAGTGAATGCAAAAATATTTTTGGGGTTAAGAAAGTTTCGCTTCGTCATGCTGTGTATTTTATTTTTCATGAACAAATTAAAAAAGATATCCGCCGACAATTCAAATTTTATTAACAATTATGCTTTATTTATCTGCACAAAATGGATGATTCGTGCCATAGAACAAGAAAAATATCTATGTAAACAAATATTTGTTTACATAGATATATGCATAAAAGGCGCGTATGTGCTGGTGATCTTTGGATTAAACTTTAATTTCCGAAAAAATTAAAAAAAACCGTAATTACTTCCCATGGAGGAAATCTTCAAAGTCCCATCTCCGGATAGTTTTCCCGCGCTTATCGAAATTTTATTCTGACAGTCTGCCGTCTTGCTGCCACCAAAGCATGTTAAGGATAAATTGTTTTGATTTTCTAAGATAATTTCTCTGGCCGCAAAAGATAACATTGTAAAGTCCGTCGACACATTGCTAAATTCAGAAAAGACCAGAGTGTCGGCCACAACAGTTATATTAAAAGGTTGGTTCGTGCTTTTACCACATAGAAGAACAGTGTGAGCTAAATAAAAATCAGTAAGACTAAATGGTCCCCGCTCCGTTTTTACCTCGGTGAAATCTTTAAGCTCTGGTCTTTTCGAAATATCGCAGCCAAAATTGATAAAAGTTTTTTTGTTTTCAAGAACTTCAAATTCTTTTTGCAACTTTTGCGAAACGAATACAGATCGTTCAACTCGATCTGGTTTAACATCAGGGGCTAGGGTCCTCCAGCCGATTCCTGCTTGCGAAGTTAAACTGACTCTAGGGTCCAAATTTACTTCGTCTAATAAAAGTGCGCCATCTAATGAGATTATTCCTGGCTGGCCACCACTTGCCTCTAGATCCATAGTTTGGTCATCACGACCGGCTCTTAGTTCCTCATTTATACGTTTAACAATATTTTTTATTTCCGAGGCTGCGTCAAAAACAGGCGTAGGAGGAGGAGTATAATTGGTTTTCTTTGGTTTTTCATATTCGCAGCCCAGCATTTCAAAAGTAAGTGCGGTCAGAATCAAAGTCTTCGCAAAATTTCTCATAAAAAGCCGCCTAAGTAAGGATAAGTTAAAGGTCAGAGTCTTCTGTTTTATATCACTAAAATAAAAGGCTTTCCCGAATTTAGAGCAAGATTGATATAATTTGAAAATTTTACTTTGGTTTCTACAGCAGCCAAAACCATATACATAGCTAGAACGGAGAATTAACCACTTTCCCAGAGGCAATAGAAGCTTTTTGAGGTGTCATTCAAATCCAAGTGAATCAAAGCCAAGAGAATTCTTGCATATATGCGCAAAATGCACGACAATTTGAGCATATGTACAAAAGGCTGACCTCCCTATCGCAAAATCAAAGTTTTTTCCTGTTTGGGCCCCGGGGTTCCGGAAAAACAACCTTACTGAAATATTTTTTTGCCTCCACGAAAAAGAAAGCATTATGGCTGAATCTTCTAGAGCCAAAAACGGTGTTCGAGCTGAGTCAAAACCCTGACTCTCTTTTGGAACGCTGGCGAATTGAAAAACCGGAATGGGTGGTTATCGATGAGGTGCAAAAAATCCCAAGAATCTTAGATGTTGTTCATAACGGAATCGAAAAACATAAAATTAAATTTGCGCTTACTGGTTCAAGCAGCCGAAAGCTAAAAAGGGACAGCGTAAATTTACTGGCTGGTCGGGCGGCTTCTTTTTTGCTGTCTCCGTTATCCGCCATAGAGCTAAAAGACGATTTCGATATCAAAAAGGCTCTTGCTGTCGGTCTGTTGCCAAAATATTGGTCCCAAGAAAATCCTTTGCCGCAAAAAGAAATTTATCGCTCTTTATATTCTTATATTCAAACCTATCTAAAAGAGGAAGTTGCCGCTGAACAGCTGGTTCGAAATTTGGACCCATTTCGTCGATTCTTAGTTTGTGCCGCGCAGTCGAATGGTAAAATCATCAATTACTCTCATATTGAAACTGATGCCGGGGTTTCTCATTCACAAGCAGAACGGCATTTTGAAATTCTTTGCGACACACTGATTGGGCGATATCTCGAGCCCTACCATTCTTCGGTTCGCAAAAGGCAATCGAAAAAAAGCAAATTTTATTTTTTTGATACAGGAGTCGTTCGCACTCTGCAAAACTTTGCAGAAGAAAAGCTGATCGAATCAACCTATGAGTATGGAAATCTGTTTGAAACTTTTTTGATCAATGAATTTTTTAAACTGAAAGAAAGTCTGGAAAAACGATGGCAGTTTTCATATCTAAGAACTCAAAATGATGTTGAAATAGATCTTGTTATTGAAAAACCAAGATCTAAGCCGATACTTATCGAGATTAAATCGGGAAATAGAGTCTCTCGAAAAGATGTAAAATCATTGAAATCTTTTGAAAACGATTTTAAAGGATCGACATTCTATTTATTATCAAATCAAAAAGCAGGGCAAGAGATTGACGGAGTAAGATGTCTTTACTGGTTAGATGGTTTGAAAGAAATATTTGATTTATAGGCTGTAGGGTCTCATGCCCCGCCGGACTTGGGTTTTCCAAATATAGATTGAGCTTCATCCACACTTGAAGCAAATATAAGTTTCAATCTGCAAGCCATGGAGCCTTTGTGAAGAATTTAGCGCAACCTTATTTTAGAAATCCCTTTATCATCGCCTTAGATGTGGAAAAAAAAGACGAGGCTTTTAAATTGGTTGATGATTTGCAGGATTTAGTCGGTGGTTGGAAATTAGGACCGCGTTTGTTGTTAAAAATGACTCCGGTCGAAATTGAAAGAATCGTGAATTCAGCGCCGCTTTTTATTGACTGCAAATTTTTCGATATTCCTTCGACCATGATTGCTTCGGTGCGAACTTGTTTCGAAATGGGGGCATCCGCCTGCACCATTCATTCGACCTGTGGACCCGAGGCAATTGCAGAACTTGCTAAGTTGGAAAAAGAACTCAACGACATTCGTCCTTTTATTATTTTGTGTGTGACGATTCTGACCAGTTGGAGCGAAAAATCTTTTCCTCCGGTTTTTCAGCGAATGACTTTGCCCCAAGCCGTTCAGTTGTTGGCGCAAAGTGCGATGGATTCGGGATTAAAAGGCCTGGTGTGTTCTCCGCACGAATTGCAATATCTGCAAAATAAAAAACATTATTTGGTAACGCCGGGAATTCGCTCACTCAGCGAAAAAGGTGGCGACGATCAAACGCGAACCATGACTGCAAAAAATGCCCTGAACAGCGGTTCGCAGGCCTTGGTGATTGGTCGGCCTGTGATCAAATCCGCAAACCCGCGTGAAGCTTTGGCTAAAATCATTGTCGACAGCGGTATTCCAACAGGACAACTGATATGAGCAAAACCAGATGGGTTGTCGGCACACATGCATTGAAAGAAGTTTTAAAAGTTCGCCCGAAAAAAATTAAACAAATCATATTTGAAAAAGGTTTTGACCGAAATAGTTCACTGCGAGATCTGGCAGCACTGTGTGACAAACAAAATCTGCGCATCCAAGAAAAACACGAAGCCGAGCTGAAAAAACTTTCCATGAGCCATCAAGGTGCTGCCTTCGAAGTCGACGGCCTGCCAGAATGGAACGAAAAAGACCTGGAAAGTGCTGTCCCACAAATTTATTTGGCTTTGGACGAAATCGAAGATCCGCACAATTTAGGGGCAGTTTTGCGAACCGCTTGGCTGATGGGAGTGAAAGCGATTTTCATTACCGCGCGTCGGTCCGTGCAGCTGACCCCCACGGTTCACAAGGTCGCAAGCGGTGGTGCCGAGCATGTGGCGATCGTCGAAGTGCCGCAATTCGAAGCGACTTTTAAGCGCTTAAAAGATGCCGGGTTTTGGATCTATGGTTTGTCAGAAAAATCCTCGACTGACATAGGGAAAATCCAATTTCCCAACAAGACACTTTTGGTCCTGGGCAGCGAAGAAAAAGGCCTGCGAACCACCACGCAAAAACTGTGCGACGATTTGGTTTCTTTGCCCCAAACAACTAACGCCGCGAGCTACAATGTCTCGGTTGCGGCGGCCATGGTGATCTTTGAAACTTTCCGACAGCAGCGAAACTCTTTGACTCGCAGTTGAAATTTCCATAAAAATTTTGATTCGCGCAAAAAAATATCAAAATTTTTTGATAAATTTTTTTTTGCGTGATTCGTGCTGGCTTAGCTCAATTGGTAGAGCAACTGATTTGTAATCAGTAGGTTGCGGGTTCAAGTCCCATAGCCAGCTCCAAGTTTTTTTCGCCTTGTGAACCTCGAGGACAGGTGCCCGAGTGGCTAAAGGGGGCAGACTGTAAATCTGCTGGCCGTGTGCCTACGAAGGTTCGAATCCTTCCCTGTCCACCATTTAGGTGCGCGAACTTGGAACGAAGCTTGGTTTTGGTATTTGAGGCGAGCGGGAGTAGCTCAATTGGCTAGAGTATCTGCCTTCCAAGCAGAGGGTTGCGGGTTCGACCCCCGTCTCCCGCTCCAAAGTTTTGGGATTTGAGATTCGGCGAGCCTTGTTTTAGAAGTCTCGGGAATTTTTGCTCTTAGAAGCGTCCAGCCGCGAGGCCGCAGGAAGGAAGGTAACCGTAATCGGTTCCGACCGACCGAGAACGAAGTCGGATGGATGGTTCTAAGAGCAAAAACACTGCCCGCGTAGCTCAGTGGTAGAGCACACCCTTGGTAAGGGTGAGGTCGTCGGTTCGGCTCCGATCGCGGGCTCCACTTGAATTTGTTGTTTGAAGGATTTAAAAAGATCGTGTTAACGTAACTGTTTTAGATAATTAACATTGCTTTCGTCAGGAGGAAAAATGTCGAAGGAAAAATTTGTAAGGAATAAACCCCACTGTAACATCGGAACCATTGGTCACGTGGATCATGGCAAAACGACATTGACGGCGGCAATCACAACAACACTCGCGGCCGAAGGTAAAGCACAGGCGATGAGTTACGATCAGATTGATAAATCACCTGAAGAAAAAGCGCGTGGAATCACGATTTCAACCACTCACGTGGAATATGAAACCGAGAAACGCCATTATGCTCACGTGGATTGCCCAGGACATGCGGATTATGTGAAAAACATGATCACCGGTGCTGCGCAAATGGACGGAGCGATCTTGGTGGTGTCAGCAGCCGACGGCCCAATGCCGCAAACTCGTGAACATATTTTGTTGGCTCGCCAAGTGGGTGTTCCTGCTTTGGTCGTGTTCTTGAACAAAGTGGACATGGTGGATGACAAAGAATTACTAGAACTTGTGGAATTAGAAGTTCGTGAATTGTTAACGAAATATGAATTCCCAGGCGATAAAATTCCCATAATTCCAGGTTCAGCATTGAAAGCATTGCAAGGCGATACTTCACCTTTGGGAAGACCTTCGATCAAAGCTTTGATGGATGCCTGCGACGCTTATATTCCACAACCAGTTCGTGCCATTGATAAACCTTTCTTGATGCCAATCGAAGACGTGTTTTCGATTTCGGGTCGGGGAACAGTTGTTACCGGTCGTATCGAACGCGGTGTTGTGAATGTGAACGACGAAGTTGAAATCGTTGGAATTCGCCCAACAGCAAAATCCACAATCACTGGTGTCGAGATGTTCAGAAAACTTTTGGACAGCGGACAAGCTGGTGACAACGTTGGTTGTTTGTTACGTGGAACGAAAAAAGAAGAAGTCGAGCGCGGACAAGTTTTGGCTAAATCGGGAACGATCAAGCCTCATAAAAAATTCAAGTGCGAAGCTTATATTTTAAATAAAGAAGAAGGTGGACGTCATACTCCATTCTTTAACGGTTACAGACCTCAGTTCTATTTTAGAACGACAGACGTAACGGGCGTGGTAACATTAAAAGAGGGATCCGAAATGGTGATGCCTGGTGACCGCGTTGAATTGGCCGTAGAACTGATTGCTCCGATCGCGATGGAAAAAGAATTGCGATTCGCGATTCGCGAAGGCGGCAAAACAGTGGGCGCCGGTGTTGTAACTGAAATCGTGGAGTAATTTTTAGACTTCAAAGTTTGTGTTTTTCAGAGGGAACTATCGACCAGTTCCCTCTTTGAATTTAGAGGGCTGTAGCTCTAACGGTAGAGCGGACGACTCCAAATCGTTAGGTTGTGGGTTCGAATCCCTCCGGCCCTGCCAGTTTTTTAGTTTTTTGAAAGGATGAAGGAATGGATAAGGCTAATTCTAAAATTTTGACGCTTTCGTTTGCGACGTTTGCTGTGATCATTGGCTATACGATTAGTTTACTTGTTAAGATTTTTTCTTCTACTTTCGGTGTGGTGGCTCGATTTGCGGATAATGATTTGGTTCGCCACGGTTTGCCGGTGTTATCTGGTTTCGGTTTATTTTTGCTTTTGCAGTTTCATCCCCAAATAAATCTTTGGGCAAATGAAGTTGTTACCGAAATTCGCAAAATTGTTTGGCCTACGCGCAAAGATACAACTGCAATGACGATTGTCGTTGTGATTATGGTTTTGATTTCGAGTTTCATTATTATGACTTTTGATGTGCTATCGGGCCAAGCGTTTAATTTATTGATTAAGTAAAGGGATGACCATGGAAGAAAATGCATTAGAAAAAAAATGGTATATCATACACACGCAAACCAGCTGTGAACAGATTGCAAAAAACGCAATCGAAGAACGCATTCGTTCATTAAAAATGGATCAATACTTTGGCCAAATTTTAATTCCTTCTGAAAACGTGGTTGAATTAGTTAAGGGTCAGAAAAAAGAACGCAGCAAAAAATTCTTCCCAGGTTATATGTTCGTGCAAATGCATCTTACGGAAGAAACCTGGCATCTAGTGCGCAGTTCTTCCAAAGTAACCGGATTTGTAGGCAGTAAAACCAGACCACCCGAAGTTCCAGAAGCCGAAGTTTTCAGGGTCACCCAACAAATGGCAGGATTGGCCGCAAAACCAAAAACAAAAATCCGCTTCAGCATCGGCGAAAATGTAACAGTAGTTGACGGCCCCTTCAGCAATTTCAACGGCACGGTCGAAGAAATCAACGAAGACAAAGGCAAAGTAAAAGTAATGGTCAGCATCTTCGGAAGATCCACTCCGGTTGAATTAGATTTCCTGCAAGTATCTAAGGGCTAAGGTTTTACCCCGACCCAAAGTCGAATAAAACCCAAGCAATACCTGCGCCGAACTAAATTAAACAAAATAAGTTTAATTATTTTAAAACATAAAACCCAAAAAACAAAATATCTCAAGAAAACAACCCAAGCGCAGAGAATTCAAAATCAAAAATTTTCGCTAATCAAAGAAATATTTGATCAGCGATGATCCGGGGTCCGGGGATTTCGACTGAGTGTTTGAGTTTAGTATTTGCTATTGCAGAGCTAAATAAGCTTGATTCAGACCTCAAAAAAGCAGGATGCGTCCGCCCTACCGGGCGGTTTTTGGAGGCACGAGCCGCGTCTGAATCAAGCTTATTTAGCTCTGCAATAGCAAATACTAAACTCAAACACTCAGTCGAAATCCCCAAGGCCCCAGATTATCCCAGAAATAAATATTTCTTTGATTGACGAAAATGGCAGGGATCGAAAGAATTCCAAAGCAGGGGGTCATGGATGAAGAATCTTCTATTATTATCAGCACTGATGCTATTCACTGCGCAAAGTTTTGCGCGCAATCAACAGTTCCCGTTCGACTTAGGAAATTTAGATCGTTCTGTTATTATTGGCGGCACGGAAGTGCGGGCAGAAGATCCAATTTCACATATGGTGGTTCGGATAATGAGCAAAAGCGGCGCAGCCTGGAGTAATGCATGCACGGGCAGTATCATCCGCAGCGATTTAATTTTAACGGCAGCTCATTGTGTGGCTGCATTTATTGGCCGTGATGGCACGATCACTCGGGTGAATAATTCGGAACTGCTGATTGTCTATGGTGGGCCAGCAATTAAAAATGTTCTACAGGCAAAACCTGCTACTCGCCGAGATATCGAAGCTGAATATGTTCATTCTTATGTCCAAGGAATTGCAGCAAGCAGATTGTCATCAGGGAACCGGGATTTTGCTGTGATTAAATTGCAAACTCCGATTCCGGCAGGTTATTTTCCGGCCGAATTACTTCCACAAAGTTTGATTGATGTGCCCAATCGAAAAACTTTTTTCGATGGTCAGACGATGACAGTGATTCTTGCGGGTTACGGAATAAATGATGAAGTGAATAATACTGAAGCCGGTGTGATGATGAAAACTCCTGTGCAAGCCCAATTTTTGGGTGAAGCTGTGATCACTGATCAAACGCAAGGCCATGGCGGCTGCCACGGCGATTCCGGTGGCCCAGCTTATTTACCTTTCGATGGAAAATTATATTTGGTCGGAGTCACTCACGGACCCTACGCCGATGCAGAGGATTGCCACAGTCGAGGGCTGTGGGCAAATCCAGCCGTTTCATTCGACATCGTGTCGGATTTAATTAAGCAAGTAGACGGGGCGGAATTTTAATTTTTACTGTCTTCAAAAAAATCATTTTTAGGATAATAGCGTTTCATATCGCTAGTGATTTGTTCAGAAAATTCCGGTGCAAAAGCCCACTTGATCCACTCGACAGGATCTGGGTTTTTATTTGCAACAAGAATCCATCGTTTAAGACTTTCAAATAGTATCGATCTCATTTTAGTGTTTTCTTCTGTTGGCGGAAGCAATTTTAGGCTGTCAAACATTGCGCGAATTCTTTCTCCGAATGGCGCAATCATATTATCGGATGGGTCACAGACAGCGCCCCGTTTATTTGGGATATGACTGTCGTTTGCGGCGGCCCCCCAATGGATCGCGTTTTTGTCATAATACCGAATTAAGGAATCGATATCTTTAAGATCCGCAAGGCTTACGGGCTGTGTAAATAAAGTTAGATTTTCCATTATCAGGCTGTATCTGTGTTCAAACGCATTCGCAATTCTCCAGTTTTTTGGACCACTCCAAATGCGGTTTCTAACTATTTCTTGTAGATTATTAAAATCACCATTGATAAAGCGGATTGAATAATGAACCATCGTCCAAGTGTATTTGGGATCGCGTAAAAATATTTCTATATGAGCTAAGTCGTGCAGGGTAAATTCCCCGTTACTGACAGCGAATAAAGACCTTGCGATGTCGGCAATCTGAGTCTCGTAAGAATGAATGTTGTATTCCCTTGGCGGTGGTTCTCCTTCGAAAACTTGATCCATGGGGACTATGATACGGCTGCGGTGGCCTGGATGATAAATAACTCCTGGTCGAATCGCTAGGCTTCTGGAAATCTGATGATCCGCAACCCATTCTGCGATTTTGGCATCGACAACATCTAAAAGTTTGCGAGTAGTAATTTTTAAAATACTAGTTCCAGGTTCGATAAAATTAAGTAGAAATTTGTGAAAGTGCGGGTATCGAACAGATAAAAACTCTAAAACTGCGGCCTGTTCGTTCGGATTATTGCTGTAAAGTCGAAAAACTTTCCGCGCTTTTGGCCCACCGATATCTTCAGGATTAATAGCAATCGCAGTATCGGGATCCCCAATGAAAAAGCCTGTGCGAAAAGTAGGAAATAATTGTTCACAAGAATTAAAACCAAAAGAACAGTTGGAAAATAGAAAGATAAAAAAGAATAAAAACCTTACCATTCTTTCCATTCAGCAACATGCATGCCTATGATAGTGGTTCAAATCCTCATTCGCAGTTTACAGCCATTTTAAATTGTCTCATTTTGAGATAAGCCAAGATTTAGTATCGCCTGTTAAAAAGTTCGTCGATTGTGTTTTTTCAGTTTTCATCCGATAAGCTAAAATGCGTCGCAAAATTTCATTTCTTATTTTTTTATCTTCGGCCGCGTGCCTTAGTATTTTATTCCAAAATTGTGGAGCTGGCTCCGGCAAAGGGTCTGAAGAAAGTTCCAGTTTATCTTCGACGAACTCAAATGGCGTTTGCACAAATGGTGCGAATAATTATCCCACATGCTCGCAATGTTCTTGGGGCAGAACCGACAATCCGCAACACCGCTGTTTGACTCAACAAGAAGATTGGGATGCGGATGGCATTTTGAATACTGTCGATAATTGTCCTAATACTGGTAACACCATGCAAACCGATTACGATCAAGATGGTGTCGGGGATTTTTGTGACACTCAAATTAGCAAAAAATGCAGTGGAAGTTATGTATTGTCAGGATATGGATCCGGCGTTGTTTTAAATATGTCCCAATGTATCTACGTCAATAATTACTCGGATGCGCCAGCGGGCAGCACTTGCATCCAAGTAAAAAATGGAAAACTTTATTTTAATATCTCTGGAATTCCCACCATTGGAGCGTGGTTTATTGGCAGTGGCTGCGAAAAATTCGACGACGGTGTTTTTGTTATGGTGCGAACAGATTGTGTCGGAACTCAGTCTGCAAAATGCGGCAGCGCCTATTGCGAAAACCATCCGACCGATCCGAATTGTTCTTAATCAGATCGTAAATGTCTCACAAAGACACATTCATATATTTTGCTTAAGATTTTATATTACTTTCCGATCTTTATTTCACAATGAGTGTAAAAAATATTTTCTTAGCATCGATATTTTGTCTAACTTCTGCCTGTGCAAGTGGCGTGAGCAATTTTAAGATTGGTGTGTCGGGCAATGAAAAATCTTTTGCTCCTGTTGAAGAAAAAGATGTCACCATTCTTTACAAACAAAAACCACCTGAAGAAGTGCAAGAATTTGCTGTGGTAAATTATAATGGTGGCGATGGTCGGGCAGAAACTTGGTATAAAAAAATTAGAACAGAAGCAGCTATGTGTGGCGCTCATTATGTCTATGATTTAAAATTAACATCTAAACTGGTCCAGCAATGCTCGACTTCCTGCCAACCAAAAGGCGGCTGCGCCACGACATGTTCAGATGTTCCGGTTTTTAACTTAGCAGGAACTATGGGGAGAAAAAAATGAAATTATTTAACTTAAAGACAACCTTGTTGGTAGCTTTCGTGACTCTGACCTCATCGTGCACGATTAAGCCTTCTTTTTCTCCTGCGAAAATGGGCGAAACTTTTCCGATGAGCCGCACCCCTGAAAAAATTGAGATTTTCAGAACTCAACTTCCTGCTGAAAAATATACAGAAATTGGTTCCATTTCTGCGTGCTGCGGAACCTCTGAAAAGTTAATGGAAGTGCTCAGAAAAAAAGCTTCGGAATCTGGCGGGGATGCCATTATCGGAATTGAGCCTTATGCTGGTGACGGAATTTCCGCAGCGGTTATTCGCTTTAATAAATAAACAAAGATAAGCTTTGAGTTTGGTGGGCGCCAAATAGGATCGTCCCTCAGCCTGCAGAAATTTTATCTCTGCAGATAAAGCCTACTGCTTCGCCCTGCATCGAAGCTTCGCCAAATCGAATAAAACGCGAGCACTGGCGGCGCCGAACTAATTTAAACAAAATTAGTTTATTTTTTAACTAGACTGGTCTGGCTGGGATCAACAGCTTTGATCATTCAAGATTTACAATTATCCGCTGAAAGTCTTGCTAGGAATATGTGTGATCTTAAAAAATTGATTAGTTTTAAGATGACGCGTCTCTTAAGAAATTTCGGCGCGCAAATTCTGCAAATAGTTTTTCATGGATTGGATTCGCTGCAGACCTTCTTGGATTCCAGCTTGGGTTTGTAAACTTGCTGCTGTTTTAAATAGTTTTTTATAAAAGTGATCGACGGTAAATTGTCTGTCGTCAGGTTCCCGTTCGTCGCAGAAGGGATCGTTGGGATTATAAAAAGGTCTTTTTAATAATCCGGCGGTTGCAAAACAGCGAGCGACCCCGATCGCACCTAAACCATCCAAGCGATCGGCATCTTGCACAATTTTAGCTTCCAAAGTTTTCACTTCAATATTGGCGCTAAAACTGTGACCTTCAATAGCGTGGGCAATGTCTGCATGAAATTGTGCGGGAAACTCGACTGATTTTAAAAACTCGATGGCGGCTTCGGCCGACAGACGTGATGCCTGGGATCGCAGGGGACTGTTTTTTGGAATAATAACAAAGTCGTGCAGCCATGCAGCCGGAATGGCGACCCATTCATTGCCTTTTTCCTGTTCGCATAATTTGCGCGCCATTTTTACAACCCGCTTAAAATGCAAGAAATCATGAGCTGGGTCATCGGACGAAGCAATTTCAGAAATTTTTGCGGCAAAAATATTTTCCCATTCCGATAAATTTCTCATGCGTGCCACCTTTGTCTAAATCATTAAGATATTTTTCTATCAAACGCAAAGCGTGAAACCGGATCCCGTTTATCAATATAGCCCTAAGTGTATTTAATTTGACTAAAACACATGGGGGTGGTTAGTAAGTTAGAACCAAAGGGAATTTTCCCTATCTAGGAGGTCAAAATGAAAAAATATTTTTTTGTTATATGCGCTTTGTTTACTTTATCAAAAGCTTCACA
>JBBQHD010000033.1:0-21758 GCA_038323665.1 Bdellovibrionales bacterium | reverse complement strand
ACGGTATTGGGTAAATCCCCCGCCGACATATAAAATATTATGGGCAGTATCCAGTGCAAGCGCATAGCCCGCATTATTAAACCCACTAGCTGCTTGAATAAAAGTAGTATCTAAAACCCCGCAAGTTGCAGGAGTTGCAGTCGGACATCCCGAGACATCTAGTTTTGCTATAAATTGCGCATTGTTTGCGACGCCACGCCACTGGGTAAAATTGCCACCGACATATAAAGTATTATGGGCAGTGTCCAGCACAAGTGCTGTGACCGGAAAACCAGCAAACCCACTAGCTGCTTGAATGAAAGTAGTATCTAAAACCCCGCAAGTTGCAGGAGTTGCAGTCGGACATCCCGAGACATCGAGCTTTGCTATAAGTTGCGCATTATTGGCGACCCCACGGTATTGGGTAAACACCCCCCCCCTACATACAAAGTATTATTGGTAGTATCCAGTGCAAGAGCATTGACCGTATTATCAAATCCATTGCCTGTTTGAGTAAAAGTTGTATCCAAGTTGCAGTTTTTATCGAGCTTAACCAAATAGCCTACTGAAATATTTTGATAGGCAGTAAAAAATCCACCAACGTAAATAGCGTTGGATGTCGTAACCACAGCATTAACTTGGTTGTTAAATCCATCCATAAAGTTACAAGTCAAAATGGGATCGCCCGAAGTTTTATTGATAGACAGAAAATTCGGTGCAGGAAAAGCAGTCGCTACTTTTGTAAAGCTACCACCAAGATACAGATTTCCGCTGTTATCCTTGACCATTGCATTGACACCGCCATCCGTCCATACCGGGATATTATTGACCTTAACCAGAGTTGAATCAGCTTTGATCTGCGTTGTTTGTTTAGCATAAGTTGGAGTGTAAACCCCACCGCCGGTCAAACTTCCCGATCCCGAAAGTAAACTAAAGCTGCTTGCCGGAGCATAAGTAGAAACTGAAAAAGCATTATTAGAAAAACCACCACTGGTCAGATTTACAGTTGAAGTAATTGCTGTAGGGCCCCCAGTGCTTTTATCATCAATTGAAACTTTAACCCAACCGCAACTGCTAATAAGGAAAGATAGAAAAACAACAAGGCTAATAGGCCACAGCGAAAATCGTTGGTGCGGGGTTTTTCCAAAAACGTTCTTCCAAATTGACATGAGTACTTTTCGGAGTTCTGGACGAAGAACTTGAATGTGTTATTTGTCTCAATGTAAGGCGATTTTGTCCCGAAGCGAAGCTGCTAACACGAGGCTAGGCATCGTTGGTTAATTTCTCGAAAACCTTAAAATCCTCTAAGCTATTCATGCCCAGAACTTCAAATTCAGGATTAATTTTTTTCCACAAACCTTTTATTACGGCGCCATTACCGCATTCGAGACCCTGAATTGTGATCAAGTGGAATATTATTTGTAAGGGTAAAGGACAGCACCCTCGGTATCTGCGACAAAACAAATGCCGCCGATTTTTGATTTACGTAGAAAGCTTTCTTGATCGACGCAGATGAATTCTAATGAATGACCAAGCTCAGGCCTCTTTGATTGGTAAAGGCTTCGTCTTGCTTGATCGGCTGTTTCCAATGTGTCGTAAATGATCAAGGTGTCAATATCAGAACAACTGTCGAAACTTGAAGTTAGAATCGACCCGAAGAAAATTATTTTTTGTGGCTGGGTTTTCAAAAGGATAAAATCTTTCACCGCCAACATCAGTTGATCTTTTTCTTGCTTCGAAATGGATTCTAAATAGCGCCTAGCAAGATTCATCATTTTTTGATTTGCCCCTGCGCCCACTGCAAAACTTCAGCGGCAGATTGTTCGGCGGCCTGAAGATCTTTTTGATCGATAATGTAATTACCTTCTTCGTATCTTCGAACGGTGGCAAATGGAGTAAGATCGTGAAGAGCAAAATCTCCAGATAGCTTTCAGCGCTTTTTCAACTGCTTGTTCAAAATGAAAAATCACAGTTTCCCGTCGGATCTGAGAATTTTTAACCAAAGCTTGGCCGCTCAGGAAATCATTTTCTGCAATATTCAGAAGTTCAAGGGCGTATTCTTTTTTAAACATTTTTTCATTCGGTGACATTGTCATTAGTATAGAAGAATCAACTTGTTTTTCAAGGCTGAAACAGCAAACCACGGCCATTGTCTAATTCCGCTAAGGGACTCTTTTCAACCTGCCAGCGCACTTAGCTAACTTTGTATTAGGCCTTCTAAAACCTTAAAATCCTCTAAGCTATGCATACTGAGAACTTCAAATTCAGGATTAATTTTTTTCCACAAACCTTTTATTACGGCGCCATTACCGCATTCGATGCCTTTGCGGTGGCCCAGAGCAAATAAATTTTCCATCGATTGTTGCCATAAGACGGGTGCTGAAACTTGGCGAACCAAGTTTTCACGCAAAGTTTCGCGGTCCATTTCCAATTCTGCAGTTAAATTCTGGCAGATGGGGAATCGAGCGGGCGAAAAAGACAGCGTGGAAAAAAAATCCCGCAGTTTTTCTTCCGCAGGTTTCATCATCGCGCAGTGAAAGGGCGCAGAAACATTTAGTGGAATTAATTTAACTCGCAGGCCTGGAAATAATTCAGCGGCAGCTAAATTTTCTCGCGCATAATCCAATGCTTGTTTATTTCCACTGATGACGATTTGCCCTGGGGAATTAATATTGGCTGGTGAAACAGGATTTTTTCCGCTGGCCGATTCTGCCCAGGCACAAAGTTTTTTGGTTTGTTCCAAATCCAATCCCATCACAGCGCACATTCCTCCGGTGCCGGCAGGAACGGCCGCCTGCATGGCCTGACCACGCAAACGCACAGCCCGAACAGCATCGGAAAATTTTAAAACCTTTGCCCCGACAAAGGCTGCAAATTCGCCGATCGAATGTCCAGCGGCCACTTTGGGAATAAAATTTAATTTTTTTTCTAAAACTTGAAAGGTCGCATAAGAAACGGTTAGCAAAGCTGGTTGCGTATTTGCAGTCAGCGCCAAATCTGCCTCCGAAGAATCAAAACACAATTTTTTCATATTTTGCGATAAAGCATCGCTGGATTCTTCAAAAATTTGTTTGGCTTCGGAAAAGTTTTCGACCAACCATTTTCCCATTCCAACGGATTGACTGCCTTGTCCTGGAAAAAGTGCGATCATGAATTCTCCTTAATTTAATGGGCGGATTTTGCGTTCATCAATAACGCATTAATAATGAACCGGAAGTTAAGCCTGCACCGAAAGCGGTCAGTAAAATCATTTGGCCGCGCTGAATTTTTCCTGCTTCTTCATACATGCCGAAACAAATGGGAATCGACGCAGCCGAAGTATTGCCGGTTTCTGCCACAGAAATGGCGACCTTATCCATTGGAAAATCAAAATGATTGGCAACACTTTCTAGAATTCTTAAGTTGGCCTGATGGGGAACCATCCAATCCACCTCGCTGGCCGTTACTTGATTGGCTTGCAAAGCCTCTTGGCAGGCGGCGTTCATAGTGCGAACGGCATTTTTAAAAATATCGCGGCCCTTCATGGTCATATAATGTGAACCTTTGTCCAAAACACTTTGCGAAAATGGAACTTTCGAACCGCCTTCGGGAACCCACAGCAAATCCACCAAACTGCCTTCGGCATGTATATGCGAACTTAAAATAATATTTTTGCTGCCCTCGGGCGCTTGTGAAACAACCCAAGCTCCGGCGCCATCGCCAAATAAAATGCAGGTTTCGCGGTCTTTGTAACTGACCATACGGGACAAGGATTCTGCCCCGATAACCAAAATATTTTTATACATTCCGGTGCGGATAAATTGGTCGGCCACAGTCAATCCATAAATAAATCCTGAACAAGCGGCGACTAAATCAAAAGCTGGTATGGTTTTACAGCCCAGCAAATTTTGCAGAACACAGGCGGTCGAAGGTAAAATAAAATCAGGTGTGACGGTAGCCACTAAAATTAAATCTAAATCTGTTGCTTTTAGGTTCGCTTTTTTAAGTGCTTGAATTGCCGCGTGATAACAACTGTCCGAGGTTGCCTTTCCGGTAGACACTCTGTGGCGTTTACGAATACCGGTTCGTTCAACGATCCATTGATCATTGGTATCAACCAATTTTTCAAGATCTGCGTTGGTAATGACTTCTTCAGGAAGATAGTATCCAACACCAGCGATCTGCGTGCGGTGCAAGACTACTCCCGCGCCGCGCTGATTTGCTTACCTTTATAGTAATAAGCCCCGTCGTCGCTTTTATAAGCGCGGTGAGGTTGGTGAAGTTCTTTGGTCTTAGGATTTACGCTTAATGCTGGAACGTCTAATCCGTCATGAGAGCGGCGCATATCACGTCTTGAGCGAGAAGTTTTTTTCTTTGGTGTAGGCATATTTTCCTCTTTCGGATCCCACTGTCATAAGAATGGGAAAAAAAATCAAGGTTTTCCTTTAGATTTTACTTTTTAATTTGCACTTTTAGATCTTGCAACACTGCAAAAGGCGAGGGCTGAGGGGTTTCTTCTAGAACCTCATCGTAATTAAAGCTTGCCCCAAGCACACGAACTCCGCAATCACCGCAATTGCCCTGCGCATTTACCGGAGGGGCCGGGTTTACTGGAATCGCAAGACCCAACTGTCCATGAAAGTATTCACCGATATCAAGGACGGCGGTTGAATCGTATTCCAAAGATTCCCTATTTTCAGAGTTGTCTGACAGATGATTGACTCGAACATATTTTCCAGTGCGGTCCTGAGGCTGTTCAGGAATCATGATTTCCGAAAGTTTTAAATTAATATTAAATTTAAAATCCAAACCGCAGCGCGAACAAATATCGGGGGCAAAAGTGCGAATGGCCGCTTTCAATTCAAAGTCTTTGCTGTTTAAAGGTTTGATAAAAACTTCGGCCTGGTATTCGTGCAGTTCGATCAGATCTTTTAACGAATTGTTTAACTCGCCGGTGGCACGAGAATATGAATAGGTTTTTCCCTCGGGTGGGATTTCTTTCAGTTTAATTTGATGAGCTGGAAATTTCATTTCGGTATCCTTACTTTTTGACGGATTCTGGTTCGCTGTTAAAGAAAACTTCTTTCACATTTTGTTCTTTTTTAATATTGCCCAAATCTTTCATTTGCGCGTGCAAGGTCACCCAGCGTTCTTCGCTCATTACCCCTAGACCGGTTTTTTGAGTTTCCGTTGTCATAATTAATTTTTTCTGAGCATCAGCACTTTTTTGAAAAGTTTCTAGATCCATCGCCTTATTCAAAACATGCATACGGTTATTGGTTGGCAGGGGATTTTTTAAATAACTTTCCCAGCCTGCACGAACCGCTTCGCGCACATCCGTCACAACTTTGGGATTTTGATTTCGGAATTTTTCGCTGACGGCAAGGACTGCGGTATAAGGATTAAAACCCTCATCGGCCACCAAAAATTCTTGGTGTTTTAATCCGGCTTTTTGCGCCACTAAAGGTTCCGAAGTGATAAAACCTTGCTGACAAAACTGGGGCTGGGAAATGAACGAGGCTATGCCCCCAGGATCTGGAACGACTTTTGCTTTTACGGGGTATTTCTTTTTTAAAAATTGAAAATACGACAAAGCACTTTGCGCCGAGATGATTAGTTTTTCCTGCGCGAAGACTTCGCCTAGGTTTTTTGCTGCGACTTCTGAACGACACATAATAATTTGTGGGTTGGTCTGATAAACCGCAAAAATTGCAGCCACTTTATTTTTAGGATTGCGATCATTATTAATCAAAATTTCATCCGCGCTGACGATGGCAAAATCGGTTTTATCGTTGGCCAAAATTTGCACGGTCGGAGTTCCGGATCCGCCCTCGATTATTTTAATATCAAGGCCGCGTTTTTTAAATTCATTGTTGCGAAGGGCTTCATAAAATCCACCGAATTCGGGTTCCGCTTTCCAATTTAAATTCAGTTTATAACTGGATGCTGACAATAATTCCGAACTTAAGAAAATTAAAAAAAATATTTTACTCATTGGATGCTCCTAGAAGTTGGGAATTTTATCTATTTTCCTAAGTCTGTCTAGGCATAAGGTAAAAAAGCGAGTTTTTTACAAATCAATGGCAGTGGCAAAAGGCCTTTTAGATTGAATCCAGTGGTTAAGGGCTCGAAGTATCGAAATCATGATGATGGCCAGTAAGGAAAGCAAAAATAAACTAGCAAAAACTAAATCAATTCTTTGCTGAGTTCGGGCCGAATCGATCATAGACCCTAAGCCACCACCTGCAACAAATTCCCCGGCAACGGCCCCGATAACCGCAAGACCTGCAGAAATTTTCAAAGAGCTTATAAAAGACAAATAGGCCGAAGGAATGCGCAACTTAATCAGAATTTGCCAGGGGCTGGCTTGCCAAATTTTGAATAACTCTAGTTCGCCTGGTTCAACTGCTTCTAAACCGATTAAAGTTCCAGCCAGGATGGGAAAAATAGAAACAATCAGCGCTGAAACGACGACCGTCACTGGACCAAAACCAAAATAGATAACCAACAAAGGCGCAATGGCGATAATCGGAACGGTTTGAAAAAAAAGTGCTAGTGGCAGCAAAGCTTTTTTTAAACAATTAAACATTGAAAAGACTAATGCAATGCTGACGCCTAGAAAAATACTGATTAAATATCCTGCGCATGCGGCACTAGCAGTTTCGCAAAATGCCTTGGTAAACTCTGATGAATTTTCGAACAAAGCCTGCATGACATAAGAAGGTGGGGGGACTAAATTTGCTGGTATTAAACCACTGCTCACTAATATTTCCGCAATGAAACACAAAAAAACAAACGCCAAAATAAAGTGTCTACGCGAAAGAAAATATCGAAACATAATCATTTATATTCAAGCCTTTCTTAATTCTGTAGAAATTTCTGTTACCAAAGAAAATAAGTCTTTATTAAACCGCGGAATCGATTTTTGTTGTTGTCGCCAAGATTTTTTAAATCCCGGTTTTTGCGCGTGCATCAGATGGATTTCTTGACCCATATAACAGGCTTCAAAAATAGAATGCGTCACAAGAACTAAGGCAATCGAAAATTTTTGGGTTAAATCTAAAACCAAATCCTGTAAATCTTCGCGTGTGATCTCGTCCAGTGCGGCAAATGGTTCATCCATAAATAAAACTTTGGGCCGGGTGATCAGCGCGCGCGCTATCGATACGCGCATTTTCATGCCTAAGGACAATTGATGGGGAAAAAGTTTCTGGCTGGCTTTTAATCCCACTTGTTCAAGCAGTGATTCGGTGGTTCGTAGTTTGATTTTTTGCAGTTCAAAGGGCAATTGCAAATTTTCTTCTACGGTTCGCCAAGCCAGCAGTCGTGGGTCTTGAAAAACCATGGAAAATTTAAAATTTTCTTGGCCCGAAATATTTCCGAAACTGGGGGTTTGTAAGCCGGCTAAAACTCGCAGCAGGCTGGTTTTCCCGCAGCCGGATCGACCGATAATGCTGATGCGATCGCCGGGGGAAACCGTTAAATTCAGCTGCGAAAAAATGGATTTTTCTGCGTATTTTAGACCTAAGTTTTGTGCTTCAAGTAAAGCATTCATTATTTGTGTTTCCATCCATAGTTAAAACTGACCGAAATGCGATCGGCAGAATCATGATGGGGCAAAACTTGGTGTTTCAACCAAGAATCAAACAGTAAAATCTGACCCGCTTTGGGTTGAATGCTTAAAAATAAATCTGAGTTATTTTTGGGGTGCGGGGCATTCATAAACAAACCCAGTCTAGGATCTTCAAATTGAATGCAGCCGCCAGCATTCTTGGAACACTGGATGTAAACCGTTCCACTGACGACTGAATGGGGGTGTAAATGCCACGAATGCATCAGACCCTTAGGCATCACATTCAACCAGCAATCGGTCATGGCAATGTCTTGATTTGAGACACTCCAATTGCGTGCTTTACAAAATTTCTTTACATGCGAATTGATTTTTTTTTCCAAATCCGAAAAGGTCGAAGAAAATTTCTGCAGCTGCGCAATCGAAGCATAAGAGGTGTATCCATCCGAGACACTGGTTGCATAGTTAAGCCTGCTCCATTTAAGCCCAGCCAAATCTTGGCTGCGAATTTGTAAGGCTTCTTTTTGGATTTCACTTAATTTTTGCGGGCCCTTGATAAATTGCTCGCTGTAAATAAGTGTTGGGAATACTAGGTGGTTCATTATCTCAAATTGAATCATGTGACAGAAAAGTGTCAACAACTGGCAAATCTTTAGACAATCAAATGCACCACAATGCTGGGGGCTTGGCACCTGACTTGCTATATCTATGTGTAATGGAGGTATTTATGAAATCAATTCTTTTAACCGCGATGATCCTAGGGTCAGGTTTAGTTGCTCAAGCGAAAGTGAGTGATTTCAATGCCCTCATTGGCGAAAACATCAAATCGCAAAAACAACTTTTAAAAGAAGTTCGATCTGATGCTTTGGCAGATCAAAAAACGGCAGTAGTTAAAGTATCGGATGAATCTTCGCAAACGGTTGCCGAAGAATCCAACGAAGTGAATGTTCCTACTAATAAAGCCATGTTGAAATTCGCAAAAGAACAAAACAACAGCAAAATTTCGAAAAAATCGAAAGAACGTCTGGCCAAAGAATTCAAACAAATGGATCAAGAGTTATAATTTTTTTGAAACTGAAATTTTAAATAAAAAAACCGCGATCATTTCGCGGTTTTTTTATTTTGCGATTAAACTACTTGCTGGAAATCCATTTTTTAAAATCAGCATTTAAATCTTTGATATTGCAGTAGGTGACCAAATAATCGTCCATTTTTCGACCGATGCTAAGTCTTAGCAGAACCTTCAAATCACACTTGGCCGAGATCATTTCGGCCAGCGCTTGCGAAGCAATATAATGATAACGAGTATTATCTGCGTCGCCTCCAAAGGGATGAGTCAGACTGCGCACATCAGCTGGCGGAGTTTTCTTCTTCAGCCACTTATAATCTACAGCCCCATTTTTCGCGACAAAGTTAGCCAGGCCTTCTTCCAGCCATTGGGGAATTCCGTCCTTAAATTTTTGGTAAGACACCACATGCACCAATTCATGTCCAAAAATTTGATCGAAATTTTCATCCGTTACTTTGGGTCCCATTAAAATAGTTTTATCGCTTTTACGTGAAACCGCTAAGGCAGATGTCCCAAGACCGTGAGCACTTTCAAATTTGGATTGATCAGTATACCAAACCATTTTTACCCTGCGAACTTCCCATTCTAAATAATTGCCAATGCGATCAGCGACCTTGTCGACGCGATTTTTGGTCAACCACTTGGGTGCATCCACTGAATTTGTTGAGTTGGTTTGTAGTTCTGCCGACGATGCGTTCAAGCCAATCAAAAATAGAAAACTGTAAAATCGAATCATTCCTAAATAATGACACAAATTTGTGAAATGAAAAGTGCCAGCATGCAAATACATGGTAAATCATAGACATTTTTTTGTTTCAATCTAAGCTTAATGTTAATGCGTGCAATTCGAACTGCTTTTATTTTTATTCTGGCCGTCATTTTGGTTTTCGAGGAATGGCTGTGGGATTGGCTCAAATTTCAACTGCATAAGCTAAGCCGGCTGAGATGGGTGCACGCTTTTGAAAATGCTTTGCACAAGCTGAATCCCACTTTTTCTTTAATCATCCTACTAATTCCGATTTTAATTTTATTCCCTTTCAAGTTGGCGGCACTTTATGCGATTTCTCATGGCTACCAATTTTCTGGTTTTCTGGTTTTTATTGCAGCTAAAATTGTTGGGACGGGTGCTGGGGCTTACTTATTTGATTTGGTCAAAGACAATGCCCTTAAAATTCACTGGTTTCGCCGAATCTATGAGTTCATTGTCCGATGGGTGCGCAAGGCCCACCGATGGTTGCACGAACATCCGATTTATCAAGATTGGCAGAAAAAGTTAGCCCAGTTTCGCAGCCGCTCGCTTTGGCGTCGGCAAGTCCGCATCACCAAGAATAGTCTGAAAAAATAAATTAAGCCGCTTCTACATTAGTGAGATTGGCAGCAGGCAATATTGCCAATAGTTTTTTTCTTCTGATTAGAACATTGAGATAGATTGCAAATAACAAAACCGAAAATCCGAAATAACCCATATATTGTTTAAATTGATTGATTCCGTAATGTCCAATCGTGTTGTAACTAACCAAGGAAAAACAAATCAAACTTAGGCAAACCAATAGATGCCAACGCTTTGGCAAAGACACTTTCAGCAATAAGAAAATCGTCGGGTAAAGAAACAAAGTCTGATACCACCAGGCCAGGGGCGAAAAAAAGAACACAACGCCCAGCCAGTAACTGGCATTGTAGGATAAGCGCTGATTTTTAGAAAAGTTTTGGGATTTAAAATAAATTGAATGCAAATACACTCCATAAGCAATTGATGCCGCTAATAAAATTAACCAAGCTTTTTGTGCAGCTGCTTGGCTGAAAGCTTGGTAGCAAAATCTTAGTATCCCCTGAACCTCAAAAGTATTGATTTGTTCAAATGATTGCGACAGCAAAAGTTGCAACCATGATTTATACAAATCCAGGTTTAGCCATTCCCCAAAGACAGGAATCAACATCAGGTGCAGAAAGATTACACCAGCAGCCGCACCCCTAATGCTGCGCCAGTTTTTCGTAAATATGTAAAACGCCAAGACTGCGAAATTTAGTTTCAAACTAATCAATATGGCCAATAAAAATCCACTTTTAAAGGACTGATCCGTATCTTCTTCCAGCCAATGAAAAATCTGTGTGCAGCTCCAAAACAAAAATCCGTTTAATTGCCCATAGGCAACTTCTGATGACATGGCATTTAGACCCAGTAAAAACAGAATAAAAATATTTCTTGGGCTAAACGAATACCCCAACCAATTGGCCCAACGTTTTGCGCCGGCCAGCCAGAAAAAGATATTCAGCGCATTAAAAAATACAATCGATGCAGCAAAAGGCAGGCGCGCCCAAAAAGAAAAAACCAAGGCCCAAGCAGGATGATACTTAAACGGAGACCAGCCATCGCTGATTTGATAAATTGGTAGATGCTGCAAAAGGCGTTCACCTGCAAGATAGAAAACCTTAAAATCAGCACCGTGCATGGAACCGTTAACTAATAAAGCGATAAATAATAAGCCAAGCCCTAATGTGAAAAGATATCTAGTCGTTTTAATAGAATTCGTTAAAGTCACTTTACATCCAGATGCAAGGAAGAATCTAAACAAACAATGTAAATTTAGAATCGACGCTTTTATTTAAGTTATCAATTTAATTTCGTCAGGCCCGGTCCATATTAATGATTCTTAATCCAAAATTAATTTACGTAACTCTTGCTGGGAATAAACATAATCTGCGTAAATCATAGTGTTGGTAATATTCCTATGTCCCAATGCCACCTGAACCAAACGCAGGTCCTTAGTTTTTTGATAAAGTTGAATGGCAAAAGTATGACGCAAAGAATGAAACTTTTTTGCAACGGGACGATACAGATCCCAAATTTGGTAAAGACGCATATAGGAAAAATCAAATAAACTAGTTCCATTGATACTTTCAGAGTATTTCGCAAGCTGTTTGAAAAAGTCTTCGTGCAGGGGGATTTCGCGATCGCTGCTGCCTTTGATTCCACGGATATAAACCGTTTGATCATAGGTATTGATATCGACTTTTTGTAAATTCAAAAGTTCTTGAGCTCGGCCCCCGGTTCGAAGGGCTAGACCAATCAACAGACAATTGCGCGGGTCCGAAGAATAAAACTTTTCCAGCGCATTTTTCAAAGCATCCACTTCTGGCGGCAGTAGATACTTATTTTTGTTCAGCGAATAACGGGTCGGGGCCCTTTTAGATTTAATCGCGGATTTAGATTCTGCAGACCTTGCCTTAGAAGCATCAAATACCCCCCCTTTTTGAAGGTCCAAATCGCTTTCCAACTGGGCTTTGTTTTCCGAATGGAATTCCAAACCTAAATCAGGTGAAGATTTCGAAACGGATTTTTTGGTTTCAAAAAACTCACTTTTATTTTTTCTATTTTTTATTATTACGTTACGAGAACTCAAAAAACCCCCGAAAATGCAAAAAAATATTTTGTTCTTTTATGATTACTTAATAAAAACAGCTACTTAATACTTAATATAATAACTATATCCTTAAGTCAAATTCGAATTCCAAGGGTAGCGCAGGCCATCACATGGTAAAACCTAATTATTTCAAGCACTTAGAATAAAAAAGTGCTTTTCCGTGGTCTAGTATTTGTATTTCACAACTATATTTATTGTTAAACGCAATATTAAATTGTGAAATACAAATATGGAAACAGAAAAAACGACTGAATCAACTTTAAATTTAGAACCCACTCGCGAGGTAAAAGAAGCTCCTAAACCAGGGGGTTTCAACCCTACTTCAAAAGGAACGTTTAAAAGCTCGTTTCAGGCCACAAATTCTGGGACTTATTCTGCAGATGTCTTGGCGATCCAAAAGCAGATCGGGGATTTGGAACATGTGCGTGCAGAACTTGGTTTATCGCGCAGAAAAATGTGCCAGCTTTTAATGGTGGATCCATCGGCGTGGACCAGGTGGATGCAGAACCCGCCACCAGCGCAGGTTTGGCGGACCTTGCAGCTTTATTTGATGGTTCAAGAAAAAATCCCGGGGCTTACTCCGAATTATTTTATCGGCGGCGATCGGGGGGTGATGGAAGCTTCGATCACACAAAAATTGGTGGAATTTGAAAAGAAGCTGCAGCTGCGTGATTACGAGCTTTCGCGTTTGCGCATTGAACTGACGCAAAAAGAAAAATCCTTTCAGCGATCAATGTGGATTTTCGCAATGGGAACTCTGTTTATTGCGGGGATTTTCGTGCTTAAGATGTTTCGCAGTTAACACCATAGCCTACACTCGGCAATCCCAGTTTGATACGCTATAAACTAATATGAATGATCTAGAGATTATTGTATTACCAGTATTGCTATGACCATTATATTCCGATACAATAATTATTGAGGTGCTTATGAAAAAAAGTTTAACCGCAATCGGTGGAAGTCTAGGGTTTATTATCGATAAGCCTATTGCTGACCTTTATAAACTGGATCGAAATACGGAAATTGAAGTTACTCCCAAAGAGGACGGTTTGAATATCCGATTTTTAAATAACACCTCTACTCGAGCAAACGATGATGATGTCATCAAGGCTGCAAAAGGAATCAATAAACGCTACAGCAAAATGATGAAGAATTTGGCCAAATGATCCAGGAACCCAAATTCCTTACTGTTGCTCAGGAACAGATCGCAGCGTTTTTCAGAGACAATACATCCGAAAATTTTTAGGGCTATCTTTCGCCGGCTAATTGAGCATTTTGCATTGCGATAGCTCTCGTATTTTAGCATTCCCTCGTCGAGGATGAACTGTTCAAGAACAGTGGCTGATCACAGAGGGAGATTCGGTGGCATTTTTTGAGACTCTTTCCAAATATGGCGATCATGAAGAAGTTATTTTTTGTAACGATCCCGATGTTGGCCTTCGCGCCATCATTGCGATTCACAATACGGCGTTGGGGCCGGCGCTCGGTGGAACCAGAATGTGGCATTATGCCAACGAAGAAGATGCGCTGATCGATGTGCTGCGACTTTCCAAAGGTATGACTTACAAAGCTGCGGCTGCGGGTTTGAATTTGGGCGGCGGCAAGGCTGTCATTCTTGCCGATCCCAAAGTTCCAAAGAATGAAGGTCTGTTTCGCGCCTTTGGGCAATTCGTGAATTCTTTGAACGGAAAATACATCACCGCCGAAGATGTCGGAACTACCGAACAGGATATGGAATATATTTTCATGGAAACTCCCTGGGTAACTGGAATTCCAAAAGATTTTGGTGGGTCGGGGAATCCTTCGCCCTATACAGCGCATGGAATTTTGCAGGGGATGAAGGCCACTTCGTTCAAACGATGGGGCGACAATAGTTTAAGGGGCAAACGCATTGCGGTTCAGGGTTTGGGCAGCGTGGGTGCAAATTTAATTAAATATTTGGTGGAAGACGAACAGGCCGAAGTCGTCGTATCCGATATCGATCCAGCAAAAATTAAAAAAATGGAAGAAAAATACAAAGTAAAATCAGTAGGCCCTGATCAGATTCTATTTGAAAAATGTCATATCTTATCCCCGAATGCCTTGGGCGCCGTCATCAATGACCAGACCATCGGTAAATTAAATTGCGACACCATTTGCGGAGGTGCCAATAATCAGTTGGCCGAATCACGTCACGGCGATCAGTTAAAAGAACTGGGAATTTTGTATGCTCCCGACTATGTTGCCAATGCAGGTGGATTGATGAATGTGTTTGTGGAACTAGAAGGATATTCTCATGACCGTGCGTTCGAAAAAACGCGCAAGGTCTATGACAATGTGTTGAAAGTTTTTGATATCGCTGAACGAGAAAAAATTGGCAGTCACCGTGCTGCTGACCGCTTGGCCGAAGAACGCATCGGGAAAATTGGAAAATTGCGCCAACGTCATCAGGGCAAATCCACCAGCCGAAATTACACCACACTAAAAGAAGTTAATAACCGTTAATCGAAGGAGAATATTTTGACCGGCAAGAAACAAAGAAAATCGCTGCAAGACTACAACGATGCATTTGCGGATTTTTTACTGAAGAACTTAAAGTCCCTGGGAATTATTATTGTCGTGGGTTTACTTATTTTTGCAGGCTGCATTTATGTTGCGCAAAAAAATGAACACCAATTGAAACAAGATACCGCGCGATATTATCCTATTGAAAAAAAGATCACCACCCAAATGGATAAGTTCCGCGAAAGCACCGGGCGCATCGAATCTTTGGAAAAATCTTTGGCAGGAAAAGCAAAACCCGACGAAGTTAAGAAAAATAAAGAAGAACTGCAAAAATTAAAATCCCAAGTGGCAACCGGTGATTTGAATAAAGATTACGGTCCTGCTTTTTTAGATCTGCAAAACTTTGTCAAAGAATCCAGCAAAGGCACTGCGCAAACCATGTCGGCTTTATTGCTGACTCAGTTGTATGAAAGTGCTGGCAAAAAAGATTTAGCCTTGGCCAGCATTGAATCCGTCGATTTTAAATTATCAAAAAACGAAGTCATCACAGCCCTTGCGTATTTAAAACGCGCAGCCTTGCAATCCGATGCAGGGAAATGTGAAAAAGTCCTCGTGGATTTGGATGAGATGCTGAAGATCAAAGAATTCGAAGCTTTGAAAGAAGAAGTCTATCTGCGCAAAGGACTGTGTGCAGAATCCTTGGGTCGCAAAGATTTGGCCATGCAGTCCTATGAACTGGCTGGGCAGACTTCCGCCAAAGAAAAAGAAGCTTCCAAAGATGCCAATCTTTATTTGCGATTGTTGAAACTACAAAAATGAAATTTTACTTTCTGATTTTTTCTGTTTTAATTTTTTCAGCCTGCAGCAGTTTAATTCCGCGCGCTGAACCCGAATCACTGAGTGTTCGCGATTTGGTCTTGCACAAGAAATGGGTGCGATCGACTTTACTTACGGAAAACACCGGTTACCGGCAAATTCAGCGCTCAAAAGCGGTGGTGGCTGGAAATTATGTGGCAGTCGGAAATTCTTTGGCCGGGATTTCAGTATGGAATACCGAAGATGGAAAATTAATTTGGAACGAAGCCGTCCAGGGCGGCGTCGAAGGTGGCATCGCCATTTACAAAAACCGTGTTTATGCTGGCAGCGGCCGCGGGGATTTTTTCGCCTTTGACCTAGACAGCGGGCGGAAACTTTGGACCACAGAAATTCATTCGGAAATTGTTTCGGCTCCGATTTTTGATCCCAGCCGAGGTCGCTTGTTTGTAACCACTTCGCAAAATAATTTAGTGGCATTAGAAGCCGATACGGGCCGCATTATCTGGAGCTTTTCGCGCCCAGAAAATTCAACCCTGGCCGTGCGCGGAACTTCGCAGCCCCATTTGGTGGGTGGAAAAATATTTTACGGCAGCAGCGATGGCGCCCTGATTGCTGTGGAAGCCGAAAAAGGCGCAGCCCTTTGGGAAGTGCAAATCAACCGTGGAAAAAAATTCCGCGATATGGATTTTACTGTTCTAAGTGACGGGGATAAAATTTATGCGGCGGGATTTGATGATCGCCTGATCTGTTTAAACTTAAGTGGACAAATTTTATGGACCGCAGATGGCGGGGGATATTCGGATGCCTTGATCGATGGACAATGGATTTACTATCCGACGACACAAGGACAGATCAAAGCCATCGACAAAGACTCAGGTGTGGTTTCTTGGACCTATGAAACGCAGAATGGAACCCCTTCGGGGCTTGCTCGATGGAAAAATGATTTGGTGTTTGGCGAATCCCACGGAAGTTTGGTTGTTTTTGATCCGCGCACACGCAAAGAAAAAAAGCGTTTTGAACCGGGTCGGGGAATCTTGGCCACACCGACCGTTGCTGGGTCCAATATTTATTTTATTTCCAACGAAGGTAATTTGTATTCACTGGATCTTGATTATAAAATTGTGAGGTAAAATGAAAAGCATCCGTATTTTAGTTTTAATTTTATTAACTGGCTGCACGCAAGTGCATTGCAAAGATCTGCGCAAAAACGAACCCCAAGACATTCAAGCTCAGGAGAAAATTTTGGCCGACAAAAATCCCTTTGATCGAGTAAAAGTTTATAAACTAGACGGCAGCGTTCAGTGTTCACAAGGTGGCGGAATTGCCCTAGACGTCATGGAAAAAGATCTGCAATCCGTCACAGTTTTTGAACGCGAAAAACAACATGACGGCATGATGCGCATCCAAAAATGTGGAACACCCACCGGTCAGTGCAATGTTTACACGATTGATAAATCCTTTTTAAACGAGGCTTTGAAACGCGGTTTTAAACAATGGACGCGGGAATAGTTTAAGCAAAACATTCATCTGATAAGACTTATTATGTTCCATAAACAATGTTATGGCTTAATTTATGGATCGAATTTGCCAACATTATTCTTTTTGCTCAGGTTGCAGTTTTAGTTCCCAGTCTGAAAGTCTGGCTGCCAAACTTTCGCAGGCGCAGCAGATTTTAGAATTTAAACCTATTCTTGTTTTGTCATCGGGACCGCATTTTACCAGGTCGCGCACGGATTTGTATTGGGATCATGGTAAATTGGGTTTCAAAGACCGCCAGACCTTTACCGTAATCGACTGGCAAGAATGCCTGCAGCTGGTTCCTGATCTTTGGCAGGCTTTGCAGTTGCTCAAGCAAATATTGGGAAATTTCCCAGCTTTTGGATCGATTCGTGTGCGCATTTCACCTTCTGGGTTACTTGGGGTTTGGTTTGATTTTTCCAATGCAGATATTAAACAGCTTTTGTTGTCCGAAGAAATCTGTAAAAAACTTTTGGAAAATTTTGTGGTTGAAATGGGTCAACGGCGCAAACAAATGCTTTGGAATGGCGAACAAAATCGATTTTCTTTGGCGGAACCTAAAGCTTATGAATGGATTGAAACCGAAACTTCATCGGGTCGTTTTGGTTTGTTGTCTTATATCGGCAGTTTTACTCAACCTGGATTTAAGAACCATGGATTGTTAATTCAACAATTGCAGTCTTGGATTTCTAGTTCTGCGGAACATAAGAACATTTTGGAATATGGTTGCGGCATTGGGAATTTAACGATTTTATTATTGGACCGACCATCTGTGCATGTAACAGTTATTGAAAATGATCGACTGGCCTTGGCTTGTCTTAATTTAAACTTAAATAAGTTTAAATCTTCGGATGTTCGTATTTCGCCCACGGTCGATGCAAAGTTATTTACAGATTTAGATTTGATCTTAGCTGACCCTGCCCGTCCGGGATTGGATGAAAAGTTTAAAAGTGTTTTCACTGCCGCAGAAAAACCCAAACAATTTATTTTGATTTCTTGTTCGTGGCTGGGATTAAAAAAGGATTGTGATTTTTTAAGATCTTGTGGTTATCAATTAAACCAGGCCTATTTACTCGATCAATTCCCATTGACCGAGCATGCGGAAGTTTTAACGAATTGGATTATTTAACTGCGCGAGCTCCACGAATGGTTCCAGGTGCCGCCGGAGTTTGCGTTCCTGATGTGGGTCCGGCCTCACTTGCCGGTGGCGTTACAGGACATGGAACTTGACCAGGCGCTGGTCCGCAAGTCGGCAATGGCGCGCAGGCCGGCTGGCCCGGGCCACCGCAAATAGTTTGAATGGGTGGAGGTGCGTGAGTTCCGCCACCAAAACACAGAAATGCACAGGCAATAACTCCGGCGCCCAACAAAACCAATCCAGCTGCCTTCCAATTAAATCCGCCGCCGGCTGCTGCAGCAACTACTTTTGCTGGCTCTGGGTCTTTGACGTAATCCTTCAAACTGATAGCGCGTTTTTGTAGAGTCTCGCAGGCCTCTTTCTGATCTTCTAAACCTTTCGGATATTGCTTTCCTGCGGGGGGTTTTCCGTTTCTTCCGCAAATTCCAATGGTAACGCCAACAATCCCCTGAAGACTATCTAGATAAAACTTAACAGCTTCATATTGGGCTTTGCTTGCTTTTCCATCTTTTAGTTTTGGGTCTAGTCCTTTTAATTTCAGCCACGAACCCACAATTTTTTCGATATCGGCATTTTCTTCGGGACCTTTTCTAAGCGGAGATAGGCCATCACAATGTGGAGTCGCCCTTTGTAGCTGGGAACTGGGAACGCAAAAAACTTTGTTGCCACCGTCCAATCCATACACCATTGGATTACAGGGAGTTCCACCTTTGCAATCTAATGAAGCACCTGGAAAATCCTTCACACTTTTGTTTTGTTCACCAGCAAGATCGATTCGCCCTGTTTGAACTCCACCGCAACTAAGATGACCCTCGCCCGGTTTATTATAGGTAGTTAAATATCCAGCCACGATACAAGGATCTGCATCCGAACGAAAAGCTCGGTTTATTGAAGGGCGTTCATCTTTTTTCTCTGTTCCGCCAGCATCTTCAGATTCATCCTTCTTGGCAGCCTTGGATTTTTTTTCTGCAGCTTCAGCCTGTTCAATATTGGCAAAGATGCGTATCCATAATTTTAAATCTTCTAATTGCGAAACTTGTTTTGGATTGTCATTCTTAAGAACTGCTTTGGCAGCATCGTAGACCAATCTTGCTTTTAAAAGCATCTCGGCAAATTCTTGATCACTTAATTTTTGGTATCGCTTATCAGAAATTTTAAATGTCACATCTTTTAGGGATTTCGCTTTTCCTTTATTCATAGATCTTGCGATATCGGCATCATCTAGCGCCAATTTTCCCATTAGACTATCAAGGCTTTCTAAATTCTCGGCTTTGATTTTAGATTTACCGATTTTCACATAATCTTCACCAATCAAGGCAGTGACCGATTCTTTGCCACTTTGAAAAAACAATTGCGCATGCTCGACCCCGGATGAATCTTTGACCCGAGAATATTGCACCTTGGGCATTAGCATGCCGGGATTTTCTTCGATCATTTTCGCAAAACTTGCGTGGAAACTTTCAGGAAGTCGATCTTTCGACATTTCGAAAAACTCTTTGGCGGTAACTTTTCTGTTGCTGTCCAATCCAGATTTTTTTAAAAACACGATCAAATCATAATCTGGTGATCCCACTTTAATGCTTGCTGGAATTCTGCTTTTCGCCAAGCCTTCCGACACTGGCAGCATTGCCATTGTGAAACTACTTAGCAGAGTTATAAACCATCGACTGAAATTCAAAAAATTGGTCATAGATTTCTCCCATATTCAGGTTACCGAATACTTGCAAAACTGTCTTGAAAATGGGCTTTTGGTTCAGCCCTTGGTCCAGTGATTTTTTTCAAATCTGAAATGTGGTCTGATTCCTTCAATTGTGATAGCTTGGCAAGCATGAATGACCACTTAAATGATGTTCGCTCGCTGTGGAACTTTGTCGATTGGGAACCCTATTTAATTATCGTGGGCTTGTGCATTTGCAATTGGCTGTTTTTCAAGTTTTTTCTGCATAAGATTTCTCAGGATCGCAACCGAGTTTTAAAAAAACATTTCCAAAGCCTTGCCAGTTCCTTGGTGGTCTTAAGTATTTTTTTTGGCGCCTGTATTCTATTAAAAGACAATGTGCGCACCGCTAATTATTTTGGTTTTTTTACTTTGTATTTTGGAATGTATGTTTTGGTTAAGGCTGCCCGTCTGTTTGTTCTGCAATATCTATTTCGTCAATCCATGCAAGAAGGCGTTCCGATCTTATTGGTGAATGTATTTTCACTGCTGTTTTCTTTGGGTTTATTATTTTGGTCGTTGTCGCGAGTCTTCGGAATTCAGGTCGGCCCACTGGCCACGACCTCTGCTGCATTTTCTTTGATCCTGGGTTTGGCCGCACAAGATACTTTGGGAAATTTATTTGCCGGATTATCCTTACAAGTGGATAAAAATTTTGAAATCGGTGACTGGATCGAAGTTGTCAGCGGAGTCCAAAAAACCGTTGGACAAGTTCGCGAAATTACTTGGCGCAGTGTTTTACTAATCGGGTTTTCCGATGAACAAATTGTTATTCCTAATCGCATTATTGCCCAAGCTCATATTTATAATTTTTCCCCTCCCGATCAGCCCATCTTGCGCAGTCAAATTTTTCGCGTGCCTTTTGATTCACCCGTTGATGCTGTCAAAGAGGCCTTGGGCCAGGCGGCTGCCCAAGTTTCAGAAGTTAAAGGAATACCTGCACCTTTCGCCTATATTCAGGAAACGACCGAATCTTGGATTCAAATTAAACTTATTTATTTTATCGATTCCTACGGATCACAGTTTCTTATTGGGGATAAAGTTGTCACTTATGCTTTAAAAATTCTGGCCGAAAAAGGCATCCGTCTTACGCACAATCAGTTGCGTGTGCAGCTGGACTCGCCTATAAAAAATCATGCAACTTGAAACGGAAACAAAACTTGCCACCACTATTCGTAAGGACATGGTCCGCGCCTTAAATGATTTTGATATGATCGCTGATGGTGACCGACTGATGGTCTGCGTTTCTGGCGGCAAAGATTCTTCCGTCATGCTTGCCTTACTCAAAGAAATTCAAAAAAAATCCGAACGCAAATTCACTTTACATCCGGTAATTTTAGATCAAAAACAACCTGGCTTTGATGTCTCGAAATTTAAAACTTGGATCGAAAATCTAGGTTTTACTTTGACTGTTTTAGAACGCGACACTTATTCCGTGGTGGTAGAAAAAGTCCAAGGCGGCACCTACTGCAGTTTGTGTTCCCGATTTCGCAGAGCGATTTTATACGATCACGCGGTCGAACAAAAATACACCAAACTAGTCTTGGGCCACCACCGCGAAGACGCATTAGAAACTTTGTTATTAAATCTTTTCTATCAAGGCATCACCGCATCCATGCCACCAAAATTAAAATCCGACGACGGCAGAAACATCGTTATCCGACCGATGTGTTATGTTTCAGAAAAAAATCTGCAAGAATTATCCATCGAGTGGCAAATCCCAATAATCCCCTGCAACCTTTGCGGCAGCCAAGACGGTTTGAAACGAAAAAAAATGAAGGCACTACTAGAAGATTTAGAAAAAGACATCCCCAGCATCAAGGCATCAATGATCAACGCACTTTCCAACATACGCCCAACACAAATGTTCGGGAAAAGCCCAGAGCTTTAAAAATTTAGGCACATAAACTGTTTTAAAAAATACACTCATACAGCTATATGGAGTGGCTCAAAAAAGAAGACATGGATGACCGTCCCTTGCCACCGAGTACTGGCTAACTCCATAAGAGGGCCACGGTTCGTAGCACAACTTAAACAATAGGAGGCCACCCATGTCGCAATCACCA
>JBBQHD010000032.1:0-22623 GCA_038323665.1 Bdellovibrionales bacterium | reverse complement strand
CACGGTCACCGATGATTTAATGAAAGGCGAAGTTTCTCTTGGAGGACAACGCAAAAATGTGATTGTGTTTTTTTCTGACATTCGTGGATTCACGGCATTTTCAGAAAATCGCACTCCCGAAGAAGTGGTAGAAATGTTGAATGAATATTTCGGTGTGATGGTGCAAGTCGTAAATAAATACGGCGGTGTCGTGGATAAGTTTATTGGTGATGCGATGATGGCGGTTTGGGGTGCTCCGCGTAGTTCTCCGAACGATGCCAAAAACGCTGTGCGCGCATGTTTAGAAATGCGCAAAGCCTTGCAAGAATTAAATGTGAAACGAATAGCGCGCAATCAACCTGCGATAAAAATGGGAATGGGTTTGCATTCTGGTTTTGCAATTTCCGGCACGATTGGCTCTAACGAGCGAATGGAATACACCGTAATTGGAAATACCGTAAACACAGCGTCGCGAATCGAAGCAGCTACGAAATCTTTCGGGTCTGATTTATTGATCACTCAAGAAGTCATCGACGGAGTGAAAGAAGATTTCCTAACCGAATACGCCGGCCAAGCAGAAGTTAAGGGCCGCAGCGAACCCATAAAAATGTTCAAAGTAAAAGGCTACTTCGAAAACAAAGAACTCATAGAAATCCGAACGCCCTATTCAGATTACGAACCAGAAGAAAGCGAAAAAATAAAAGTCGCCTAACAAATGGGCTGCGCACTTTTCCGCCTGAAAGGGTGGCAGCCACCCTTTCAGGCGGAAAAGTCGGCTGGCACCGTTTATCTTAGAATTAAGCCGTCTTTTAGGGCGGTTTTTGCGGATTTTATGGCTGGGTAGATGCCGGCGATGATTCCGAAGGCGAAGACTAGGATTACTAATTTTATTTCTGATGTGTTTAGGATTTGATGGGATAGGATTAGGCCGTATTCGTTGCGCAGCCAGGGGCTTAATAACAAAGTTAAAATCCAGGATAGTAAAGTTCCCAATGCGATTCCTGCTGTGGTTAGAAATATGGATTCAATTAAGATCAGTTTAAAAATATCTGAGACTTGCGCGCCCTGACTGCGCAGGATCACCATTTCGCGGCGGCGTTCGTTCAGGACCGAAACTAAACTTAGAATTAGGGTCGCGAAACTGACGCATAAAACCCAAATCGAAATCAGTCGTAAAACTTTTTCTGCGAATCCTAAATTTTGCCACAGCTCTTGCAAAGCAACCCCGGGCATGACCGCCATCAATGGTTCAGTTTTGCCTTCGTTGATTTCTCGCTGCAGTCCCAATGTGTCTAATCTGTTTTTTGCTCGTAAGAAAAAAGCAGTCAGGGTTTTAATAGGACGTTTTTTTGGATCCCAATAAGGTTCGTGCAGCAATTCGAAACTTTCCAAGGAAATATAAACCGAACGATCGATCGGAGTTCCAGTGGGTTTTAAAATTCCAACAATATGAAATGGTTGATCTTTGTGATCACTGAACGAATCGCCTTTGGTCGCACCATGCGATAAAACAATTTGATCCTTCAGATTGTGCGCAAATTTTTGCCCGACCTCACTTCCCAAAATAACTTCGTGCGCGTTGTGAAAAACTTCACCTTGAGCAAATTCCGGTTTTTCTGTTGAGCGAAATCGGTAGTGCTCGAAAAATCCCGCCGAAGTTCCGACCACCCGATAACCCCGATAACTATCCCCCAACGTATAGGGAATGGCCCACTCGACCGCAGGATGGCGCAAATATTTTTCAAAACTTGCATAGGAAACATTGTGCGTTGCTTGTCCCAAATTAAAAATTGAATATAAAATCAATTGCAAAGAACCACTGCGCGCCCCCACAACCAAATCCACTTGCGAAATGCTTTGAGTGAATCCATCTTCCGCTGCTTGATGAGTGCGTTCCAAGTTCAGCAGTAAGGCAAAACTTAGACCGATCGAAACCATGCATAAGACAGCACTTTGCATTCGACTGCGCAGACTTAAATAAGTCAGCTTTAGTAAAATCATGTTTCACCCGAAGTGGCAGAATATTTTCGAATATCAATGGATTGATCAAAATATTTTTGCAAAGATTCATCGTGGCTGACAAAAAGTAAGGTTTTCTTTTCTTCGTTGATCAGTTCCAGCAAAGCATTCATAAATACATCGCGCAGCTGCGAATCCAAAGCCGAAGTTGGCTCATCTGCCAAAATAATTTCAGGACTGGCCGCCAGTGCCCGCAGCAATGCCACCCGCTGTTGCTGACCGTGGCTAAGCTGCGACACCGAAGTTTGTAAAAAATTTTGTAATCCCAATTTTTCAATCCATATGGGGATTTTAGGATGGGGCTGTTTAGAAGATTTTGAAAAAAAACAAGGCAGCAGAATATTTTCCTGAACACTAAGATAAGAAATTAAATTAAAGTTCTGAAAAATAAAGCCAATATGATCAGCCCGAAAGGCATCGCGCTGCCTGGCTGAAGTTTTCATAAAATCCGTATTTAAAATTTTCACCTGGCCGCTTTGTGGCAGCAATACCCCACCTAAAATTTCTAAAAAAGTGGTTTTACCGGATCCGCTGGGCCCATGGATAAAAATTTTACTGCCTGTCGGAATTTTTAACTCATCAATTTTTAATTGGAACGGCTGCGAATTGGAATTTTCATATTTAAATAAGACTTTATTTAAATCAATCATCGGTAAGGCTCGACATACAAGGCTTCCATGCTGAACGAGGATTCACCGTAATAATGTTTTTTTGCCGTCAGATGAAACACTCCGTAAACCCAGATCGGTCCATAGGCCGCGGTAAATCCTTCGCCCTTGGATTTCATATAAATCATTTGATTCGACGGGGGCGGTGGCACATGAATGCAGGCTTGTGGATTAGGGACCAATAAAAATTCACTGACTTTTTTCTGATTGTCTTCAAGTGGAACCATAAACCCAGGGATTTTAACGCTTTGACCGTCTAAGGCTTGTAATTCTGAAGTGCTTTTACTGTTGATGTAATCAAAATTCCCCAAAGTTTCCCAATTAACTTCGATCCCTGTCGGCGCGCTGGAGGATTTTAAGAAATAAATTAAGACTGCCGCAATCACAACTACAGCTATGACCGCCAGTCCGCCGATCCCGCTTAAAAAAGAATTTTTAAACAATCTTTTAGGCACTTTTCGAGGATCGCATAGGTATTCAAGCACTCCAATTGTTTTTTTGATAGGCAAACATTGCCGATAAGGTTCTAATGATGTTGGAGATTATATGAAAGCACAGCGAGTGCGGGGAACCCGCGATTTAATCGGAGATCTAAAAAAGAAATTTCGTTTTATCGATCAAACCGCTTTGGATTTAGCCGCAGTTTACGGTTTTGAAGAAATTGAAACCCCTATTTTTGAATCCTCGGAAGTTTTTCACCGCAGCCTTGGCGAATCCTCAGACATCGTGCACAAAGAAACCTATACTTTTTTGGATCGCGGCGGGGATTCCATCACCCTGCGCCCCGAAGGAACGGCCGGAGTTGCCAGAGCTTTTGTTTCCGAAGGCTTGGCGCAAAACTTACCACTGAAATTTTATTATTATGGACCGATGTTTCGTTACGAACGACCACAAAAAGGACGCTTTCGCCAATTTTATCAATTGGGAGTCGAAACCTTAGGCTTAGCAAATCCAGAAACAGATATTGAAAGTCTTTGCTTAGCCAATGATTTTATTCAGGCGATGGGACCAGGCCTGCAAACCAAACTTCAGATCAATACCTTGGGGGATACCGAGTCCCGACTAATTTTTCGCGAAAAATTGGTAGAATATTTTAAAAAATACGAAAATGATTTATCTGCAGACAGTAAGCTGCGCTTGGAAAAAAATCCCTTACGTATTTTTGATTCCAAAGACGAAGGCGATCAAAAAATTATTTTGACCGCACCCACTTTGCAAAAACATTTAAACGATGATTCCAGAAAATTTTTTGATCAAGTGATACAAGGTTTACAAAAATTAAATATTCCCTTCGCATTAAATGAAAAATTAGTGCGCGGAATAGATTACTACTGCCATACGGTTTTTGAATTTACCACCGAGCAATTGGGCGCACAAAGCGCCGTATTGGCCGGCGGTCGATACGACGGTCTGATTGAAACCATGGGGGGACCGAAAACTCCTGGGGTTGGCTGGGCCGCAGGGGTTGACCGATTGGCAGAGCTTTTGGATATTTCTATGCTTGCGAAAAAATCTCAGTTGAAAAAAATTGCCTTAGTTCCCATTGATGATTCAGGAATTCACACAACACTGCGAATCGCGCAAAAAATTCGGGCGCAAAAAATTCGGGCGCAAATTTATTGGTCAGGAAATTTAGGTAAGCGCATGAAAAAAGCCGATCAGAATGGCGATCAATGGGCTTTTCTGATTGGCGGCGAAGAATTGTCTAAGAATTTAATCGTTTGCAAGAATTTAAAAACCGGCGAACAAAAAAATCAAACTGAAAATGATTTACTTTCGCTGATTGATTCTTACACTGCGTAATCGTTTCCAACCAGGAATGCTGTGCGCACCGGATCGGCTCCAGAACCACATTAAGAAAACTCCGGCAAAAAACAAGGCAATGCTTAACCACTGACCACGGGTTAAACCAAACAGTTGGTAACCGATATGGGCATCAGGCAAACGGAAATTTTCGTCGATGATTCGCACAATTGCATAAGTGATCAGAAATAAGGCCCCGACCAAACCTGGTTTGCGCGGTTTGCGCCAATAGAAAAATAAGACTAAGAATAAAAGAATTCCTTCGCCCAAGGCAGCATACAATTGCGAGGGATGTCTGGGGGTCAACAGTGGAGCCAATTTTAATTTGAGTTCCGTCTGTCCCATTTGGATTTGCGTTACGATTCTTTGCAAGGCGCTATAAATTTCTTCGCGAGCAGCAGCGTCCAAGCGAAATTGTTCTAACCACTGCGTCCATTTTTCAGGGGTTAAGCCAATTTGTGGAACCACGTCGGTCAAAGATTTCAATTTTAAAAATTCTTGCGAAGGCCAATTCAGAATCTCTTGTGGAAAACGCATCGCCCATGGCAGTGAAGCGTCTGCCGGTCGACCCAGCAATTCTCCGTTGATAAAATTAGCCATGCGACCAAAAAATATTCCGATGGGCGCAACGAACGAACATAAATCTAAAATATAAAGCAATGCGACATCATTGCGTCTTGCAAAAAAAATGCAGGCAACGACAACTCCAATCATTCCACCGTGCGAAGCCATTCCGCCTTCGTTCACGGCAAGGACTCCCCAAAATGGAAGTTCCGATTTGAATTTTAAAAATAAATCTGGACTGTAGAATATCACATAGCCCAAACGCCCGCCGATCAAAGTCCCAAATGCTACGTAGGTAATTAAATCGCCCACTTTTTCTGGACTTAATCCCGAACGCTGCCTGCCCGCCATCCAACGGATCATCATATAGCCCGCGACAAATCCCATGACGTAAGCAAATCCATACCAGCGCAAACCCAAAGTTTCAGTGAACTGAATGATAAACGGACTGAAATCATGAACCATGCTTCATCAAAACAAGACAATTAATTTAGCGCAAGAATCTTTTCTAGAAGTCCCGTGATAAAAGTGAAAAACCAGCCACAAGGTTGACTCCGGCCAGGACATAGTTAAACGAACGAAGTCCTGCATCTGATTCGCGGTTAGCGGCCAGAATACTAACGGCTGCGGCGGCAAATGCAGTGAATGCATAAATATTGCGCTGCTTTTTTTCATTTTCTAAATTCAAGGCAAGGTATCGGGAATAAGCGCGGTTTTTTTCTTCCAAAGAAAGACTGGTGGATTCCAAAGTTTGGTAGAAAATTTTGGAATCAGAATTGGTCCACAAAATGGACATTCCAAATCCGATCACACTTATGCCAGCAACTTCGGTCAAAGTGTAAACTCCACGAGTAAATGTATTGTTGGACTGGGTGACTCCGTAAGCTCCGCCGACGCCTGCCAATATTCCACTTAAAATATAGCTCCAGCCTTCGGTGCTGCGATGTTCTTCTTGTTCATCCAAATGAACTTTTAAAAGTTCCCAATTATCCGGTGAAGTTTTGGCTGCATGCACATGTAAACTTGCGATAGAAAAAATAAAAATGATTAGCCATTTCATATATTCACACCAAATTGGAAATAGGTGACTTCGATATTTTGGCGTTGCCCCAGTAAATCTTCGATCAAACGATTTTGATACTGGATGCCGACAAAGGCCGTGCGCCAAGTAAATTTGAATCCCAAAGACCAATCACTGGCACCAACACTGGTTGATAAATCCAAAGCACCAAAACTAAGTCGACTGCCCAAACGCCAAATTTCCGCAGCACTTTTGATCGGTGGAGCCAAACGCGCGGCCACACCCAATTCCCAATCGAAATCTTCGCTAAGCGGTTGCACAGAAAATCCCAAAATTCCTTCGGGATCGGTTGGATATTCGTAATATTTACGACTGGTAACACCCAACTGTGAAATCACCGCAGAAAAAGTTGGGCGCCATTCGTATTCGGTCCACTCTTTGACAACGCCTGGTTCAACATAAAATCCAGATTGAGTTTGCACTGGTAAAAGTTCACTGTTCGGCGTGGTTGCAACATCGGCCAAGGTAAATGTTTGACTGACGAATTTGCGATTGACCCCACGCAATTGCAAACCCCACGACCAATCATCACCGACATAACTGCCGAATTGATATTTTGCCGATTGTTCTTGGGCGGCAAATAAAGAAATTTGCGGCAATACGGGATTTCGTAAAACGGTATAACCAACAAAACGGTAAGGCGTAACGGATAAGGCCCAGTTATCGAATCGCCCACCCAAATCAACGCCAGCTTCCATATCAATCGAACTATTTTTGGAAAAAAGCCGATTGATGCTTTCGTCGGTGGCCTTTTGTTCGGTGATTTCGCGAACTTCTGTTAGATAAGAAATTTGTCCACCACCATAAATGCGTCCTTGAAATTGATTTTTATGCGAGCGTGCTACGAAAGCAGGATTGCAGGGAGCAATGCGATCATGATCTTCGATGGCAACGCAGGTAAATCCCAAAGAATCGGAAGCCATGGCTGGCCCATCTAAAATTAATTCTCGTGGCGGAACAAAGTTAGTTCCCGCATGGACGCGAAAAAAAACTAAGACTGAAAATAAGTTTATCAACACTATTTTCATTTAGGACCTTCACTGCGGTTGATTCCATTGCGGTCCAAAATTTTTTGCACAAGGCAAAAGTCATTCATAATAAATTTGTCGAATTGCTCGACCCAACGTCTTAAATCTTTAGAAACTTTATACCAATTTTCAGATTGTGCAGGAAAAGCAATGGCCAGATCATCGCTGACCATCGCCAAACGATTTAAGGATGCAATAAAAGGTTCTTTCTGTTTGTCCATTTGTTGACGGCAATCCTCGGCGACTAAAATCGTCCGGTAAGTTTCCTCGGGATTGCGCAATCGATCGTCGACCAAGGTTAAGAAGGTTCTGAAAATTACTAGATTCAATAATGCCCGAAACAGACGGCTGCTTTTGCGTGGATCTTTGATCAACAGTTCTTGCGCAATCTTTGCATCTTTCAACTGAGTTCTATTCAGAATGGGCAGCACTTCAACTCGGCGTAGATTTTCATCAAATAGCCTAGCCGTATCCGCCCAATCGCGAATAATGCTTTTTTTATTTTTGGCAGAAATTTTCCTAGGCCTGTCTGGAACACTGACAATAAAAGTCGAAATATATTCTGTCGTGCGAATTCCTGCACGCCCGGCATAGGCAACTGCTTTTGCCAAATTCAAATCCAAATCCAACGGAAACTTCGCGATTTCCTCATTCAAAATAGCAATGGCCCCATTCCAATCGCCACGGTCCATTTTTTGATTAGCCGATTCAACGGCCGAACGATCTTGACTGACCGTTTTACGGGGTTCGCAAGACAATAAAAATAAAGATAGTAAAAGCAGCAAGTTTAATTTTTTCATAATAATTTCCATCTGCTAATATAAAGCAGAAATGGTTTAATATGAAATTTTGCGATCAGCGTGCAGAAATTTCCGATTTAAGGAAAAAGTGTTTAGAAGTTCGTCAGTCTTCAGACTCAATAAGACTACAATTCATTAATATCTTTTCTTAGTTGATCCAACTTATTGGTAACCACATCCCAAACAAGAGCGTCATCAACGCCAAAGTAGCCATGAACGAGGATATTTCTAAATCCGACTATTTTTTTAAAGTCAGTTATTTTATTTTCAAGATCGTTTGCAACTGAATTCATCTGATTCAATGCCTCTCCAATATTTAAAAGCTTTCGTTCAACGGCAGCTTTTGTTCGGTTATCATTAGTATAGGAGTCAAAATCCAGTCCACTTAAAAAAGACTCAACCATAGCAATGGTTTCCAAAATTTCCTCAATATACGCTTCTAATTTACGCGGCATAAATATTTTCTTGCGACGACAGGATTGCATTCCTGATTACTTTATTTTTCAATGAGTCAATGGTGATAAGATCAATCTTGTCATATCGAAAAAGCTTTTTTAAGCCATCGAAAAGATCAAAAAATTTATCAACAGATACAAATTCAAATTCAACAAGAAAATCAATATCGCTGGTTCCTAGTTTAAATTGATTGTGGGCAACAGAACCAAAGACCGCCAGCGAAATAACACCATGTCGGCGACACAGTTGCTCTAGATCACTTTCTTTGACATTAAACTGGACTAATATTTCTGATTTTGAAATGCTCTCTGCTCTTGTCAAAATAGCTCCTATAGTCAGTTTAATTTTAAACCCTGACCCTGACAAGGTTTTAGTAACCAAACCAATCGATATTTAAACAAGCTGCCACTTCAGATTCTGACGGTCCTACGATTTTCATAATGTTCTGAATAAAATTCGGCAGCATTGCGCGAATTTCTGCAAAGGCTTCCTTTGATAAAGACATTGGTGAAGTAAAAAATAAATCGGCGTCTTTTTTATTTTCCATTTGCTGCAGGGCCTGGAAACGCCAATTTTGATGCTGTCGGTTCACGAAAGACGAATTTTTATCCATGAAAATTTGCTGGGGACCCACAACCATTTTGCCTTTTTCTTCTTTGCAAAATTGATTTTCAATTAAAAATTTAAATACTTTTGCGACCGTTGAAATTTCTAAGTTAAGATGTTTTGCCACCGCTGGCGCAGTATTTAATTTATCGATGGCAACTAGATTGCGGATTCCTGTATACAGCCAACTGGAATAATAAATGGCCTTTTGTTCTTCGCTCAGTTCTTTGTCTTTGCGAATGCGTTTGGCCAATTGCGAAGACTGTTTTTTCATATGGCGAATTTTTGTCAGCAGTTTTTCCTTGTAACGATGGTTCCCCGCCCGATCGAGCTCTATTAATAGATGCAAGTAATCCGATTCGGATTCATCGTGGCCTAGAAAATCATTCAGGTCCGATGCCTGGTCGGAAGAAAAAGTCTTCTTTCCCTGTAAAATTAAACTAACCAAAGTTGAACTAATATTCAGATTTTTGGCGATTCGACCCTTCATCCCATAAGCATTGTCGCCCTGGCCAGCAATCCAAGCAGATAAATATTTCCTGAAATCCTCGAACGCAAAGATATCGGTCATTTCCAAAGTTTACCAAAAGTAAAAAATAAGCGTTACTTTTTACTTCAAAAATCTATTTATTAAACAACCCTTAGTCTAGATTCGGTATCTAAGTGTGGCTAAAAATTGCCACCAAAAAAAGGAGAACCCAATGAAACAGACTATCCGATTAACGCTGGCACTACTAGCCATACTGACTTTTGCACATTGCAAATCCAACGACGATACTCGAAAGAAAATCGACGAAACCAACAGAACCATCGATCAAATTCCAATTGATACCAAGAAAACAAGCGACGATGCGATTAAGTCTGTCGACGAGACAATGAAAAAAATTACCGAATCGACCCTTGATCTTACGGCACAAGGTGGACAACCGGGATTTGTATTTTTATTCGGAGATTTAATCAATGATCAGGGTCTTGACCCCCGAATCACTTTGCAACTTTCGCCGGGAACTAGTTGGAAAGGCACTAAGCCAAAACTAGATCCGCGATTGGTCTCAGGGACAATCGTCGCAAAAAGCATCGTTGAAGAAATCGAAAAGTTACAAAGTGATAAAACTTATATCAACTTAGGTTGCGATACCACTGGACGAGCAGAGCTGAGCGGATTACAGGAAGCAAAAATAGATTCTCAGACATCACCGATTGTTTTGATCAAGGCAAAAGTCGTCCTGCTTTGCGATGAAAATAAATTGTCAGCAGAAAAAAATTTGATCACTGCCGAGACAGTCATTATTTCCGGATTAAAATATGAAATGGTGGGAACTGCCGAAAAAGAATTCTCGATTAAAACCAAGCATCTTATCTTGGAAAATGTAAGCTCCATAGCTGCAAAAGCCCCTGACGCAAGCACGACGATCTTAATGGGCCCTAGCCTTACCATTATGGCAGCTCAACTTTCCGGAAACGGAAAACTGGAAATCAGTTCCGAAGGATCCAGTTACAAAAAAGAATAAACATGGGCCCAATTTTGCTAACTCAATTGGTTAGTATGAAGAACTTTGCGCAAATCCTTTTATTTGCATTCCAGCTGATCATCTGTGTTGATCTTTTTGTCGGATGTTCGCCAAATTCGTCGTCTCGAAATGAGACGACGAAATCGAAGGCTTCTGATACGGCTGGTCCGAACAGTCCATCACCCACTGCCAGCGGTCCTCCATCTGGAACCGCCGATCCTACTGGTGGTGGCAACGGACTGGATGGAAAAGTTTATGAAGCTTACATTCGCGACGTAACCAAAGAACCCGCATTTAAAAAATACGTTTTGCCAAGTATTGAAAAATTTAGCAGCAGCATGGATGGCAAAGCCCTAGATATGCAGAATTTACGGAAGTCCCTTGCCCAAAAAACTTGGTATTTTGCCCCGATTGATTTTAAAACCATTGATAAAGAAAAATTAGGTATCAGTTTTCAAGCCCAAGAAACCGAGCAACTGGCCATTCAAACCATCAATGAAATTTGGATCGATGTGCGCCGCTTTGATAAGTCCAGCCTTGCAGATCAAGGCACTTTATTAAGACACGAGATCATTCTAATGATGTATCTTTATAAATTTAAATCCTTTGCAGAAATGGCAAAAGGAAGCGAAAGCCTAGCTGATTCCAGCGAAGCAGAAATCAGCAGCATCGATAAACTTTACCCCGCAGAAAAACTGCGCCCATTGAATGAAAAAGATTATCAAAATATTCGCGCCATGACGAATTGGTATTTTTTGGAAGGCCCCAAATCCAAAGAGGATTATTATAATTACTTCAGAATGTATGAATTTGACTCGAGAATTTTTGCCAATAAAAATCAAATTGAAAAGCAAAAACCGCCTGAAAGCATCAGCGCGCAAGAATATATCACTGCAGTGCAAAGTTCTGAAATGACTGGATACCCATTGCAGTTTTGTAAAATCAAAGATCAAGAAGAATTTTCTAAATGCAGTCTGACTATGAAATTGGATGAAAATAAGATTCTTCACTTGAAAATTTCCCAGAATAAAAAATCTGTGGACTTGCGAGTTTGGCTGAATGACAAAATCACACTAACGCCCGTTTTCTACCCCAAAAAACCGGGCGCATTTTATGCAACTTCGGCATATCTAAGCGATGACACGGCAAAAACAAATCGTGGCGATATTGTTCACGGCGGATTTGCTTACTTAGAAAAAATCCCTACTGGTGATAAATTCTATTGGCAGCTGCACAGCATCACTGTAGTTCCCGGAGTAATTACTTCCGTCGGCAAAGAAAGCATTCCCACTTATAAAGTGCAAAAAGTAAAACCCAAAGACTTAAACACATCGATATTTTTAATCAGCAAGGGCCAAGACGAAACCCCATGGCAGATGTTCTTTTTTCCACTGGAAACATTCCTGCCCACTGTCGTCCCCAATTTCAACGCCAACTAGTTCTGTGCAGATTTCTCGACTTTTGCTGTATAGTCTTGGCGGGTCTGCCAATGGGTGTTAAGAATTAGGAAACCAAAAGGAGAATTTAATGTCATCTTGTATAATTTGGATTGATTCCGAACATGCTAAAATTTTTAAAATATCCCCCACAGGGATTGAAAAGAAAATGTTGCATCATCACACCGTCAATCCCATCGGTGCCCGTCACGACAATCATAAACACAATGCGGAAGAACATTTTTTCCACGAAGTCGCAACCGCGATCGGCAAGCCTGAAGAATTATTGGTATTCGGTGCTGGTATGGCGAAGACCCATTTCAAAACTCATTTGGAAACACATCATCACAATGAATTGGCAAAACATTTAGTCGCAGTCGAAACCTTGGACCACCTAACCGACAACCAAATTCTAGAAGCCGGCCGAAAGTTCTTTAAAAAATTCAATACCTATCACTCGAGCATTTCCAATATCGAATGAAACGACAACTAGCGAAAATTGACCCGGCCCATACCGGAAAATTTAAAAATAAAGATGAAGCCACTTCTGCAACTTTCAACTTGCAGAAGAAAATGTATGATCTGCTGTATCTAATGTTTGCCCATGACAAACATTCCCTGCTGATTATCTTACAAGGCATTGACACCAGTGGAAAAGATGGCGTCGTTCGACATCTTTTTGCCAGTGCAAATCCCCAGGGATTAAAAGTTTTTTCATTTAAGAAACCAACGCCCGAAGAACTGCGCCATGATTTTTTATGGCGTTGCCACCAAAAAACACCGGAATGCGGTCTGACTACCATTTTCAATAGATCCTACTACGAAGAAGTCACAACTGTAATGGTCCATCCTAAGCTTTTGCAGGCACAGCATATTCCCGAAGAAAGCTTAAACAGAAAAGATTTCTTCGGACGTCGTTACCACCGCATCAATGATTTTGAAAAAACCTTATCCCAACGAGGAACTGTGGTTTTAAAATTTCTTCTGCATATATCCAAGGATGAACAAAAAATCCGTTTGCAAGAACGCCTGCAGGATCCCACCAAAAATTGGAAATTTTCTGAAGACGATATCCATGAACGAAAATATTGGAACCAATACCAAAAGGCCTTTGATAAAATGATTGCCGCAACGGATACAAAACATGCCCCATGGCATGTGATTCCCGCCGACAATAAGTGGTATCGGAATTATTTAATCTCGGACATTATTGTTCAACATCTGGAAAAACTTAAAATGAGTTTTCCCAAAGTAAAACGCGAAATTATTAAAATTTAACTGCGAATCAGTCGTGCCGCAAAAAATCCATCACCGGGCATCTGATCAGGACGTAAATTTAATTTTTCATCCAAGCGCCAATTTTGGCCGGATTCCGATTTCAGAAAAGCATCAACTTGTTGTTCATTTTCCTCGGGCAATACGCTGCAGGTGCAATAAACCATAGTGCCACCTGGTTTCACCATATCGGCATAATTCTGCAAAATTTCTTGCTGGGTTTTTACCAAGGAATTTAATTTTTCTTGCGACAGTTTCCACTTGGCATCGGGATTTCTGCGTAAAACACCCGTTCCGGTGCAGGGAACATCCAGCAACATTCGATCCGCAGATTTGGATAATTTTTTAATCGTCTTAGTTCCATCGATTAAACGCGTTTCGATATTGAAAAGTTTTTGTCTGCGCGCGCGACGTTTTAATTCTTCCAATTTACGGTCGTAAATATCTAGAGCAATCACCTTGCCGCCATTTTTCATCAGCGACGCCATATGTAAAGATTTTCCACCAGCACCTGCGCAGGCATCAATCACCCGATCGCCCGGTTGAACCCCCAAAAAAGGTGCAATCATTTGCGAAGAAAAATCTTGGACCTCGAACAAACCTTGGTGGAAAGATTCACCAGAGAAAACATTTTTTCTTTCGCGCAAAACTAAAATTTCTGGATTGGCGCGATCCGCGAAATCACACTCAATATTTTCGCTCATCAATTTTTCCCGTAATTTTTCGGGACTAATTAAGGCCGTGTTGACTCGTAAAAAAACCGGGGCCTGCAAATTCAACGCATGCAAAATGGAATTCCATTCGTGCCCCAAGCCATTGCGGCCCAATTCATCCAGCCAATTGGGAATGGATTCACGCACAGCCCGCGGTAGATTCATCGCCAAATGCACAAGTTCATCTTTGTGATCCAAATAAAATTCGATCAGCGCGTCCCATTCAAGATCGTTCAAAACAAATTTTGTGGAATCTTTGCCAATGGCTAGAAACTGCAACAGTCGCATATTGCGAATGATTTCATAAAAGGATTCGGCAATTTGTTTGCGATCGCGGGATCCCAAACGGCGGTTGGTTTTGAAGCAAGTTTCTAAAATGCGATCAGCATTCAGTGTGCCTTGAAAGTTTTCTTTCAAACATTCTTTGATCGCTTTGTAATTGGGTGGGTGCAGTCTTTTACGTTCAGCCATTAGAACGTGAAAATAGCACCTGCTGAAATGAAAACGCCATTAAATTGTCCTGGCGATGTAAGTAATATGTGGTTTTTGATCCCGGTTTCAACGAAAAATCCCGTGCTTTCGACCACATCAAAAAATCTTGCGCCCATAATCAGCTGATAATCCAAGGACAAGGGCGATGAATCTTTGACCTGCCGAAAGAAAACACCGGCGCCGACGCCCGCTCCGAAATACAGCGGAAAACGCGAATGCACATCTGGGAAGGTCCACAGCGGAGAAAAGCTCATTTTCAGGGGATTTTGGCCCATAACATTGTAATCGGTAAATTCGACTCGCAAATGCAGATCGAAAACCCCGGAACTTTCCTGCATTCGGTAGGTCAATCCCACATTGGTTCCACCGATATCGGTCTGGCGGTCGCGCTGGCCCCAACCCCAAGCGTCGGAACTGACAAATTTTCCCAGATTCAAAGCTAAAAAGTGATCGTCAGAAGACTTTGTCCTTTCGGCCTTAACTTCTTCGGCATCGGGTTCCCGCTTGGCAAAATAATCAGCGGCGGCCTTTTTCCCAACCCGTGGCGCTTGGGCAAAACCGAAATTTGAAATAAAACTTACCAATAAAATGTAAAAAACCGACTTCATGTAGGTGTCTCCTAAGAAAATGATAGCATAAACAGGCTTTGTTCAAAGGATTGTGCCGAAGTGTTGACGCAGAGCCAATAGAGAAACTAAGTTGTAGGAATGAGGTGTCCGTTTTGTAGCCATCCCGAAGACCGCGTGCTCGATACCCGAGTCCAAAAAGAGGGATCGATCCGCCGGCGTCGCGAATGCTTGCAATGCAAAAATCGTTTCAGCACTTTAGAAACCCTGATGCTGTCCTATCCAGCAATTATAAAAAAAGACGGCAGACGCGAAGCCTTCAGCAAAGAGAAAATTTTAAAAGGACTGCGAGCCAGTTGCCAGAAACGCCCGATTGCCGGCGAAGTGATCGAGTCCATTGTGGAAAAAATTTCCAGCTGGGCCCTACAAACCGGAGAAATCGAATTGCCTTCCCGATTGATTGGAAAAAAAGTGATGTCAGAATTGCGCAGACTAGATGATGTTGCCTATGTTCGGTTTGCCAGCGTCTATCGCTCGTTCCAAGACGTGCAAGAATTTGTCGAAAGTCTCGAGGGCGAAGAAATTCCCCCATCCCCCGACAAAATCGAAAACCAATTGCTGCTGAAACCGGTCGAACTATGAGACGTGAAGCCCGCGAAACCGCCTTACAAATTTTATTTTCCCTAGATCTGACCAAAGAAAATAAATCGCAAATTGCTTTTGAAAATTATGCGACCGATCTTTCCAAAGATTCTTTAGCCTTCTGCCATGAAATCGTGGACGGAGTTTTAAAAAATATTACCGAAATCGACGAAAAAATTCAGACCCACAGCCGGCACTGGAAATTAGATCGCATGCCCTCGGTGGATCGAAATTTATTGCGTTTGTCAGTGTTTGAACTTTTCTATTCAGAAAATAAAATCGATGCCCCCATTATTATCGACGAAGCCATTGAAATCGGAAAAAAATTCGGCACCACCGAAAGTTCCGGATTTATCAACGGGATTTTAGATGCGCTGGTGCAAAGCAGGAAACCATGAAAAGCCTGGCCGCGTCTTCGGCACTATCGGCTGGATCTGATATTTGGGTCACAGCACCTGTAAAAATCAGCAGTTGGACGCAAAAAATTGATTGGTATTTAAATTTTCAAATCACCCGGTTTACGCAAAGAAAAAAAACTGTGCCCGCACCAGAACTGCAAGAATTGTGGATGAAATCTTTCGATTTTAAAATCAAAGAAGATTTTTTGGAAGATGATGACGAAATGGTTTTACTAAGTTCGCCCAGCCTGCCCTGCAAATGGGTGATTCATTTACCCCACTGGACCGAAAAAAAAGAAATCTCTGCGGCCTTACTTAAAAAAATTTCCGCATTAAATGCCACATCAGTGCGATTCTTTTTACCAAAAAATCAAGCGCCTCATATTTCCAAAACACAAAATTTGGAACTGAGCTTTGTCGCGGATGCTAATGAGTGAAATTTCGCATTTTATCTATTTAATTTCCGACAGTACCGGCGAAACTGCAGCAACTGTATTGCGAGCAGCCCTGGTGCAATACCCCAACTTTGAAATTTCTATTGTGCGCTATAAAAATGTTCGCACCGAAGAACAAGCCGACCGATTGATCGAAGACTGCGAAGAAAAACAAGCCATGGTAGCCTTTACTGTTGCCAGCGCAAAATTAAGAAAACATTTGCGCGAACAGTGCGCCAGTCGCGGAATTCCCTATATTGATTTACTAGAACCCTTGCTGCAAACCCTGGATGCTTTTTTGGGGGTCAAATCCACTTCGCAAGTGGGCGCATTGCGCGTCGTTGACGAAGTTTATTTCAAACGCATCGAAGCCATTGAATTCACGGTTAAGCACGATGACGGAAAATGTTTAAGTGATTTAGACAAAGCCGATGTAGTTTTGGTGGGGATCAGTCGCACCAGTAAAACTCCACTTTCGATTTTTCTAAGTCACAAAGGTTGGAAAGTTGCCAATATTCCGCTGGTGATTAATTCACCGTTGCCCAAGGAATTATTGGCCATTGATCAAAAACGCATCGTTGCGCTGACCATTGATATCGATTCTTTGCAGCGGATCAGAAAAAATCGTCTGGAAAAATTTGGCCAAGATCCCGGAGGATCCTATGCCTCGATGGATTTGCTGCACAAAGAAATCGATTATGCCGAAAAAATCTATGGCGAAAACCGCCGATGGCCAGTCTTTAACGTGACCGAACGTGCGCTGGAAGAAACTGCCAGCGAAATTGTGCGAGTTTTATCCAGTCGCCTGAATCTGCCCGAATCGATGATTTTTTAATTCTTATTTTGTTTTCAACAAATATCCTTTGCTTGCAGAAGAATTTAAGTTTTGCAAAGATCTTTCGATTCAAATCGATCAAGGGGGATTTATTTTTAAAACTATATTCTGTGTATTTTTGTTCAGTGTCAGTGCTGCGGCTAACTTGGGGCCAAATGATATTTCGATTTTACTGCCATTGCCGTTAAACAAAGATTTTTCGCAGCTACTTAGTCCCAAAGATATGGGCAGTATGGGTCCATTGATTTCTTTGCAAACATTTTCAGAACTTCCTCAATTATTTCCCGAGCAAGGCAACGAGATCTCTTATGAAAATTCTATGCGCGCCATAGCCCTTCGCGTGGATCCCTGTTTTAAAGACACTTTTGATCCGGCGATTCGCTGTCGCCATCAAATTCGCATTGTGTGGCAACCGCTTTACCCTATTGCAGACGAACTGATTGCCCGCGATGCCGCAGTTCATACTTTTTATGAACTGTCCGACAGTGATTGGAATTCTTTTTTAGTTAAATGGAAAAGTTTTGCAACACAAAAATCAGAACCCTTGCAAATTCATCCTGAGATTTTGCAACAGGGCTTAAAAGGACCGCTGTGGAAAAATATGAAACAACAAATTTTGCGATTTTGCGGAGAAAAAAACCTGACTCGCATCACTGCCATGACGGTTCGAGTATTTTCAGAAATGTGGGATTTTGTGGGCTTTGATATTCAGGCAAATGGTCTGATGCCGATCACCATTGCGCGGGTCAATCAGCGCCAGCAAGAAATTCATTTAAGCGATCGATTTCGCGATGAATTTTTCGGCGGAATTTTTCCCACCCCCAGAAATCAAGACACTGTATTTTTTCGGTTGATTGCCAATTCAACCAAAGCGGCAGAAACTTTCAGCGAACAGGACTTTCAAGATATTCAGAAAAGCATTCGCAATTTTGAAAATCCAAAACTGCACCGCCCAGGAACTTTAGACTGCGTCAGCTGTCATATTGCCCAAACTGCAGCAAGTTGGATGGAACAAAAACTAGGACGATCGATGGATGAAAACAGCAGTTTATTATTGCGACCCAAGTTAAGCAGCAATCAACTGAGGTCTTTTGGCTATTTTGAAAAAGATGCAGTCATTTCCCAACGGGTTCGCAATGAAACAGCGGAAGTTCTAAAAACTCTCGGAAATTAATCTTTATAGCCAAGCACTCGGTAAATCCGGCCCTTAGTTTTTCCCCGAGATTGCAGTTTGGGATGACCGCAAAGATCTAATTCCAAAGTTCTTCGCGAAACTGAAAAATTATTTTTTCCAAGTATTTCTTCGTAATGGCCCATCTGAATGTATTTTTTTTGCAAAATCAGTTGATCTAAAATTTTCATTCTGTCGGCCTTTTTTGCTTTAGAAAAATTAAACTTTTTTTGTTTTGATTTTGAAATTGGCAAATCAGGCTCATAAAAACCCCAACGCTGAAAAACAGAATGCGATTCGTGCACTAAAAGTCTTGCCATCACTGGGTCAAAAGGATGAATGCCAAAATAGAAGATTTCCCCTGGCGCTTTTTTTATATTTGCCTGAATCATTTTCGCTAATATCGTAAAACCTTCATCTTGAATCAAAGCACTTAGCAATTCAAAATAGATCCCCAGTAAAGCTGGTTGATGCATTTTATATTCATTCTGCTTTAATTTTATTGGATTCCATTTCTGCCAATTGGAAAAGCCATAATCAATTAAAATTTCCATAAGCCGTGGATCAAATCGTGCCATCTGCAAATAACGAATAAGATTGTCTTCAGAAATATTTTTTTTGGAAAAAATCTGATCATAAACAAAAGCTAAATCTGCTGTTTGAGGAATTTGCACTATTCTTCTTGCTCGTCTTTCATTTGATCAAAAAAATCAATGGCTTTTTGCGCCTCGGGAATTCCTTTTGCACGCAGCTCTTCGATTCGGGCTTCGACTAATTCCAAATCAGCGCCATTTTTGATTAGAAAACGCGTATGCCCCACATCCTTTGGACGATGAGCAAAACATTTCATAATAAGTAAATCTTCCGCACCCAAGGCAAAGACTTGAAGATGGAGTCCCTTAAACACATGCTTTAACCGAGACTCGTAGTCTTCGGGCAATACATATACAAAAGTTGAGAAGTACACATTCAGCCAATCGCTTGGCAGTGAAAGTTCTTGTGCAACTTGCTTAACCAGAACATCGAATTCCTCGATTGGAATACCTTTGGGAATTGCATCGATATCTGTCGTAGCCAAGGGGAAATGATGACCTAAAATCATTGCGCCACCACCACCCATAATAAGTTTTACTGATTTTTTTAATAAACGGTCCAAGGCTTGAAACCCGGCCTTAGATATTTTCGCATTGATACTTTTACCATTTATCGAGCCAGAAGAATCATTCATTATTCCATAATAACGCACATTTTGTGATTACGCAATAATAATAAATACAAAGTAATATCAATAGCTTGCCAGTAATTGGCAAAGCCTTTACAATGATTTTTTAAATAATCTGCAAATGGTAAAAAACCAACATCGAATGCAGCGTCCATAAATTAGTGCGGACCCAATTGGTATGCACCAGCCGTTGCCAAGCATCTTCGGCAAATCCATTTTTTAAAATATTATGTTGCGGCACGGATAAAAACGCAGTGGCTGCAAAAACAAGAACTGAAAGAATTAAATAAATCAGACTGAATCTAAAATTGGTAAAATAAAGTTGCCAGGCCGTTGCCAATTGCAGAATCATCATTGGTCCAACGATCCAAGTTATTTTACGCGAATGCTCTTCGTGAAACTGAATGAATTCCGATTCCTCGACTTGGGCAAATCCTGGATACACCAAAATCTGCACCATCCAAATCACTCCGGTCATAAAAAAAACACTCAAGGCATGAGCAATAAAAATTAAATGACCCGACATGGACTTATTTTAGCCTTCGGTTTGCGACAGTGCCAAACACAAAGTTTCGTAAAGGACTTTTTCGTTATTTTTCTTAGGAAAATAAGCATAAAAATCAATCCAATAACTGAAATCACTGACGAAGAATCTTTTCAAACGACCAGCGCGAACTTGTTTTCGTATCGTGTGCGAAGGCAAAAACCCCCAGCCCAATCCCGATTCAATCACGCGTTTCAAGGTGCCCACGTTGGACGACGAAAATCTTTTTTTCAATTTTAAATTTAATTTATGAAACATTTCTGCTTGGGCTTTTAAAAATCCCGGGAATTCATCGGAAAAATCCACATAGGGATGTTCAGCCAATTGGTCAAAATTCATTTGTGTTGCCAACTGCTGTTCGCGGGCCGAAGCCACCAACCACATTTCTTCTTTGAATAAAAACTTCTTATTGTAATTGGGGTCTTCTTGGATGCCGTATTCTTTACTGACTTCGGGCAAAATCACCATGTCTAATTCATTTTTAAGCAATTCTTGATACAATAAATTTCCATCATCGTATTCAACTTCCATATTTAAATCGGGATTGTTTTTCATCAAACGATTCACCAAAGGACTCATTAAATTTACACCGATCGAGTTTAATGTTCCGATGCGCACGTCGCCTTTAAGTTCCGCAGACATCGACTTAACGGCAACTTCTGCCTGGGACACGGTTTGCAGAATTTTTTTAGCATGTTCAAAAAGGATTTCCCCGAACGGAGTCGGCTTGATTTGGCGAACTCCACGAACTAATAAATGCACACTTAAATCTTCTTCTAAATTGCGAATCTGCTGACTGACGGCTGGTTGGGTCAGGAACAATTTATCGGCAGCTGCGGTCATACTGCCTTCGGCGACCACTGTGACAAAGGTAGAGAGTTGTTGCAAATTCAGCATTTAGGCTCCTTTTCGATCAGTTACTGGTTGTTTTACAAGCCGGAACTTGATTACACTTTTATATAGATGAAAACAGCTGCGATCTCTATTTTTTTCTCGTTTTTTTTCGTTTCTAGCCTTTCCACTGCGAAAATATTTCGCAACTCTTACATCTCGTTCGAGATTCCAGAAATTTGGAAGTGCGTTTTGGAATCGACCGAATGGCTGTGCCGGGCCGATAAAACCCAAGAATCGAAAGAAGCTCTGATAATATTGACCGCCAAAGAAGTCGGGCCAACGGATCAATTGACCTTGTATCAACAGCACTTAAATAACCCCTTGCGCGGTCTGCGCGTCCAAGGCGCGCCTTCGAAGGTCGTTTACCAAGCCAAGAGTTCCAAAATTAACGACCAAGTGTGGATCGATGGACTGCATATGGGCAGCGAAGTGGGAAATTATTTTACCAGATATTTGGCCACACTGAAGGACAAAGTCGCGATTCTTGTAACGCTTTCAGCGCAGAAAGATCAATACACCAAATACAGCCAAGATTTTTTCAAAACCGTGCAAAGTTTACGAGTGATCGCAACGAAAAATCTATCCTCATCACCAGAACTTGGCCCATTAAGACCCGCGGGCGAAAGCTTAGGGACTTCGATTGGATCTGCAATTCCTGATGACCTGATGGAAGGAAACAACGATGACGCCCAAGCAAAAGGATCGTCGAAAAAAACCCTGATCTATATCCTAATCGCAGCCCTATCGGGTCTTGGATATTTTGTTTACAAAAAGAAAAATAAAAATTCTTAAGCCGAGATTGATTTTCTAAAATTGCACCGTTACCCTTCAGCAATTCGATGTTCTATTTTAATCACGCCGATCTACTTCAATCGCGCCAACGATTATGCTGTCCGCAGAGCAACCGCAGGTTTTCCGCAGAACTATCCCCCAGATGTCGGAACGGATGGATGTGATCAAGTTGCACTTGAAACTTCGAACCACATTTTTTCTGAGTTTTCGGATCGGCAAACTGACAGCAGCCTTCGTCGCGATTCCAAACAAGATTTTTGATTGCGGCAGGAATGTGGCGCTGGCGCTTTTTGGCGGGCTTGGCTTCAAAAGTCGAAACATCGCTGTTTCCGCGATCACGATCCGCAATTGCATTTTCGGTATCAGCACTACCGCCGCCGGTAATGCTCGGGTTAAAATCGATCTGGGGATCTGTTGGTTTTGCTTGCGAAGCTCCTTCAGGTTTATATTTAACTGTTGTTTGAGATTTCTCGTTTAAATTCGTTTCGGATTTGTTTTGCAAAGTTTTTTCTGAATTTTTTTGTAAGCTGCTTGCGGATTTGCTTTCGGCACCTTCGAATTTGTTTTGCTCGGCTCTTTCCGCTTTCTTGCGAAGTTTCGTGGGTTTATTCGGATCTAGCTGTCGATGCATTTTTTCAACCAAAACTTTGTAAAACTGAGCCTGAGTCATATCGGGATTCTGATGGGACAGCCA